>JAUZQU010000082.1 GCA_030950835.1 Mariprofundaceae bacterium
ACCGATAAGTGTGGGGCATGTTTTTAGCTTGATAACATTGACTTTGCCGACTTGGCAACAAGGAGAAAGACATGGAATTTAGAAAATTAATGGCAGCAGCAGCACTGATGGCTGTAGTAAGCTTCGGTGCATCAACTGCAAGCGCATCCACAGCTTATATGAATGACGGCGAAATTTTTGATCAAAAGTATCCTGGTGCGCATCTGACCAACTCGTGTTTATTCTGCCATACAGGAACACCAGGCGCTATGACATCTTATGGCGATCAGTTTAAGGCCGCTGGCGGTAGTGGTGGCGGTAATGGTACTCTTGCACAGTTAACCGCAATTGACGGTAAGGATGCTGATGGCGATAATATTGCCAACGGGACTGAAATTACGAATGCTACAGGTACCAATAATTTAGATGTAATCACAAATGTGACGACTGGGCAAGTTACTACTACAGCTGACAGTGACTCTAGCGGTGGCGGTGGTTGTATGACTGCTTCAGCGGCAACACCTTTGATGATGTTTTTGGGTTTGTTGAGCTTGGGCTTTTTTGTGAGACGCAAAAAAGACTAATACTGCTTTAAAATAAGCGGATAAAACCCTCTGAAACTATGTTTTCAGAGGGTTTTTTTCTGTAGCCAAAGAGGAGATAGATATGAAATTCAACCCAACATTGAAAGTAGTGTTATTGAGTGCCTTGTTATTACTTGCTAGCCCTGCCAAAGCAGAGCAACAAGCACTCACCAATTTAAGCAATATTTCAGGTTTAAATGTGCAAACAAGCTGTACAACTTGCCACACTGGTGGGGCAAGTTTGAACCCTTTTGGCGCTGATTTCTTTGCCACTTCCACAAAAGCCAATGGTTATGCGTTTACCTTGGCGGACTGGACAGCCTTATCCAGCAAAGATTCTGATGCTGATGGCACAGATAATATTTCTGAAATTCAAGCAGGAACTAACCCCGGTGGCACTGGTGGTGCTGGCGACAAAGAAGTAGCAACGGTAGGTGGTTGTATCAGTAGCGCAACAGCTTCTCCTCTTTTCTTATTTTTGTTTTTAAGCATGATGTTGCTACGACGCAAACATTAATCATTGCCAGCAACACCTTTTGTCCAATATATGCAGAAGGTGTTACAGCGCTTACTGATGTGATGCTTCATCCTTTTGCAGCACTTAGCCTGCAAAATACCTATTTTAGCTATTTTTAACTTTTATAAAGCTATCATTTTTCATATTTCCCCCTATACTGCCGCGTTCAAATCTTCCCTTGTACGCTGGTGATGACTGTATCACCCCAGCAATCCTGTATTTCGTTCGACTGAAATTAGCGTGCATCATGATGATTTAACGCTAAAAGTAAGCTAGGAACATACATGTCAGACAATAATGAAACAACAACACCCACAGTACCTTTTACTGATTTGGGATTAAGCCCAGATATTCTTAAGGGGCTGGAAAAAGTCGGTTATGAGACACCTTCGCCCATTCAGGCGGAAATTATACCGTATGTGCTGCAAGGCAAAGATGTCTTGGGGCAAGCCCAAACGGGCACAGGTAAAACGGCAGCTTTTGCTTTGCCGATTTTATCTAAAATTGATTTAAACCAAAAAGATCCACAAGTATTGGTCTTGGCACCAACACGCGAATTGGCAATTCAAGTAGCAGAGGCATTCCAGAAGTATGCTTCTTTCATGAAAGGTTTTCATGTGTTGCCGATTTATGGTGGGCAAAGTTATGATGGTCAATTGCGTCAACTTCGCCGTGGTGCGCATGTCGTTGTCGGTACACCTGGTCGGGTGATGGATCATATGCGCAGGAAAACCTTGCGCTTGGATGGTTTGAAAACATTGGTTTTGGATGAAGCCGATGAAATGTTACGCATGGGTTTCATTGATGATGTGGAATGGGTGTTGGAACAAACACCACCAACCCGTCAAATTGCCTTGTTTTCGGCAACTATGCCCCAACAAATTCGTAAAATTGCTTCCCGTTACCTGAACAAACCTGAACAAATCACTATCCAAGGTAAAACCACTACAGCGGTAACCATTCGTCAGCGTTATTGGATGGTCAGTGGGCGTAACAAGTTAGATGCTTTGACCCGCATTTTAGAAGCAGAAACATTTGATGGCATCATTGTTTTTGTGCGCACCAAAACTGCAACTGTTGAATTGGCTGAAAAACTGCAAGCCCGTGGTTATGCCGCAGCGGCATTGAATGGTGATATCGCGCAAAATCAACGTGAACAAATCGTCAGCAAGCTGAAAAAAGGTCAGATTGATATTTTGATTGGTACTGACGTGGTAGCCCGTGGTTTGGATGTGGAGCGTATCTCCCATGTGATTAACTATGATGTGCCTCACGATACGGAATCGTATGTACACAGAATTGGGCGTACAGGCAGGGCTGGGCGTAGTGGTGAGGCGATTTTGTTTGTTGCCCCGCGTGAAAAACGTATGTTGCTCTCGATTGAGCGGGCAACCAAACAAAAAGTAGAGTTGTTTGTCATGCCTTCAACCGAAGACATCAATGATAAACGTATTGCTGCTTTCAAACAAAAAATTACAGATACTTTAGCCACCGATGGCTTGGAGTTGTTCACCAAAATCGTCGAACAATATGAAGAAGAACATAATATCCCTGCGCAAGAAGTTGCGGCTGCTTTGGCGAAAATGGTACAAGGTTCTGAGCCATTTTTATTGAAAGATATGCCCAAACAACAACAAAGAAATGATGAGCCGCGTGATATGCGCCGCGAGCGTGGTGAGCGTTCGGCATACCATGAAAAACCTGTGGCAGCTGGTTTCCATCGTTATCGTTTGGCTGTAGGTAGTGAGCTGGGTGTGCGTGCGGCGAATATTGTCGGTGCGATTGCCAATGAAGCAGGTATTGAAAGTGAATTCATCAACAATATCGTAGTGCGTGATGATCATTCTACAGTGGACTTGCCCGAAGGTATGCCTGATTCCATCTTAAAAGCTTTGAAAAAGGCGCGTATTGCAGGGCAAACTATTGATTTAGAACAGATAGCTGTCGATTCTTCATCAGCGCGTAAGTCTCGCCCTAGTTTCCGCCGTGGTGGTGGAGGGCGTGGTGATGCTCAAAATCGTGGTGGTGGTAATCGCCGTGGTAATGAGCAACGCCGAGGTAATCGCGGTAGCGGCAATCGCGGTAGCCGTTAAGACGGTACGCCATCCAAAGTTGTCCATCAGCTATCCAAGCCAAGTTATAGATGTGCTAGCAACGCGGGTTTTAATCCAACCTAGCAGCATTTTTATGCAAGATTGTGCCTATGTTTGAAGGTTTTTCCACCTTCTTCACTGGTTTGAGCATGTTGTTCAAACAGCAGGCTTTGCGTCAAATTCTTGGGCGTATGTTGCTTTTATTGCTGCTATTGATGTTGCTGCTTACGGGCGCAACATTGCTGCTTGCCGACTATCTGATTCAACTTTGGTTGCCTCAAGGTGACGCTTGGTATTGGCAGCTCATCATCTGGTTTTCATGGTTATTGGCAGTCGTATTATCCATGCTCACAGGTATGATCAGTTTTACAATCTTGGCATCTGCTGCAGCTGCACCATGGTTGGATATGTTGGCAGCCCGCACTGAACGTATCATGGGTTTATCATCAGAAGAAAACACAGCACCGTGGTTGCAACAAAGCTTACAAGCCTTTGCCCATAGTATGCGCCCTTTATGGTCGTTGTTATTGTGGGGAATGTTAGCATTATTGTTGTTGTGGATTCCGCTGTTGGGTGGTTTTATCGCGCTGACTATTTGGACTTATGCTGGCATTCGTTTTCTTAATTTTGAACTTTTCGACACCCAAGCTTCGCGTATGGGTTTATCCTTTAGCGAAAGAAAACAACACTTTGCTGAAAGTCCTGCTTTCTGGTTGGGTTTTGGTGGCACGGCTACACTGTTGATGATGCTGCCTTTATTCAATGTGCTGGTGATTCCTGCAGCTGTTGTTGCCTTGGCAAAACGGGGTTAATCCATGCCTATTTTAATGCTACACAATCTATGCAAAGCCTTTGGACATCAAGTCTTGCTCAACCATGTGGACTTACGCGTCAGCGCGGGTGCAGGGGTGGGTCTGATTGGTCGCAATGGTGAGGGTAAATCCACCTTATTGAAAGTGATTGCAGGTTTGATGGACGTGGATGATGGCTCTGTGCAACTCAAAAGTGGTGCTAAAGTCGCCTATTTACATCAAGACCCCTATTTTGAGTCAGGACAAAGCGTTTTTGAAGTGGTGGCGCAAGGTTTGGGTGATGTTGCAGCAAGTTTACAAGCTTACCACCAAGCTACTGCCCGATTGGAACACGATGTATCGCCAGCCTCCTTAAAAAATCTCGAAGATTTGCAACATCAACTGGAACACTTGGGTGCGTGGAAGCTACATGCCCGCATTGAAACTGCGATTAGTAAGTTGGGTTTGGATCCTGACCGTGATGTAGGTGAGCTATCTGGTGGTTGGTTGCGCCGTGTTGCGCTGGCGCAAGCAGTGGTCATTGAGCCTGATATTTTACTCTTGGATGAGCCTACCAACCACTTGGACATTGCTTCGATTGAATGGCTGGAAGATTTTGTGGCTTCTTTTCGTGGTGCGGTATTGTTCATTACCCATGATCGATACTTTTTAGATGCCGTTGCTGAAGAAATCATTGAGTTAGACAGGGGTAAGTTGACCCATTTTCAGGCAAGTTATGCTGAATATTTGAAGAAAAAATCAGAATTATTAGACATTGAAGCCAGAGAACACAAAAAATTCGATACCCTGCTCGCCAATGAAGAAAAGTGGATTCGCCAAGGTATTCCTGCGCGGCGCACACGCAATGAAGGCAGGGTTCGCGCCCTCGAAGATTTAAGACAACAACGCGCAGCACGCAAATTGCGTGGTGGCGATGTCGATTTACGCGTGGCAAGTGGCATCAAACCTGGTAAAATATTAATCGAAGCCATTGATGTCTGCCACAGCTATGACGCTGCCCTGATTGTGGATAACTTCAACTGCAAAATCATGGCAGGTGAACGTATTGGGCTGCTTGGCCCTAATGGTATTGGTAAAACGACCTTATTGAAGATGTTGCTCGGAGAGCTCGCACCACAATCGGGCCGCATCAAACATGGAGTACGCCTTGCGCCTGCTTTTTTAACGCAAATTCGCACGCTCAACCCTGAAGCCAAACTCAAAGACATCTTGGTGCCCAGCGGTGGTAATTATGTGCATATTGGTGGTGTAGAACCCCGACATATTGTCAGTTATATGCAGGATTTTTTGTTTGATAAAGAGCTGTTGAATGCCCGTGTATCGGCGTTATCTGGTGGTGAACGTGGGCGTTTGTTGTTGGCAAAACTGCTGCTTGAACCTGCCAATTTATTGGTCTTGGATGAGCCAACCAATGATTTGGACATTGGTACCCTTGCGGTACTTGAAGAAGCCTTAGCCAAATACCAAGGCACGGTGATTATTGTCAGCCATGACAGGGCTTTCATGGATAGAACCGTGAGCAAAGTGTTGGCATTTGAAGGTGAAGGTCAGGTTATACCTATTGAAGGTGGTTATTCGGATTATCTGGCATGGAAAGAACGTGCCTTATTACGAGAAAATGAAGCCAAAGCTGCCGAAAAACAACCTAAAATTGCAGCAAAACAAGAAAAAGAAGCCAAAAAGTTACATAAACTATCTTATAAAGAGCAGCATGAATTAGATGGGCTGCCTGCTTTGTTGGAAAGTTATGAAACAGAGCAACAAACATTGGAAGCACGTTTTTGTGATGCCCTTTATTTTCAAGAGCAGCCCGAAGAGTTCCAACGCGATCAACAGCGTTTACATGCCTTACAAAGCTTGCTTGAACAAACATACGCCCGCTGGGAAGCCTTAGAAAAACAACAGTCCAGCTTCTAGTCAGGCTAAATTCGCTTCCCATTGCCTTGCTATTTGGCTTCAACATATCTCACACATAAAGCAAAAGGTGAGTTTTGTTTCAACATCTATAGCATGCGCCTGCTTCATTTTTATTGCTGGCTAAGGAGAACATCAACGTGTCCGCTTCCCATTTAACTGACGATTTACGCATTACAGGTTTGCGCGAAATCAGCTCACCGCTACAAGTTCATGCCGAACTTCCTATTTCAGAACAAGCTGCGAAAACGATTTTTGAAACACGCCAAGCCGTGCATCGTATTCTGCATGGTGAAGATGACAGACTATTGGTGATTACAGGCCCTTGCTCGATTCATGATACCAAAGCCGCTTTGGAATACGCCGCTTTAGTGCAACAAACACGCGAACAATATGGCGATGATTTGTTGATTATCATGCGTGTTTACTTTGAAAAACCGCGCACCACCGTAGGCTGGAAAGGTTTGATTAACGACCCCCATTTGGATAATTCATTTGCCATCAATGATGGTATTCGTCAGGCGCGTGGTTTGTTGTTGGACATCAATAATCTTGGTGTACCTGCGGGTACGGAGTTTTTAGATTTGATTTCGCCGCAATATGTGGCGGATTTGGTCAGCTGGGGTGCGATTGGGGCGCGAACTACCGAAAGCCAAGGACATAGAGAGCTGGCTTCAGGGCTTTCTTGCCCTGTTGGTTTCAAAAATAGTACCAATGGTGGCTTTACGATTGCTATTGATGCCATTGGAGCCGCTTCACACCCCCACCACTTTTTATCTTTAACCAAAGAAGGCAAGTCCGCAATTTTCTCTACCAGTGGTAATGAAGACTGCCACATGATTTTGCGTGGTGGTGACAAAGCGCCCAATTATGATGCGGCAAGTGTACAAGAGGCGACCGATAAGCTGGATGCAGTAGGCATACAATCGGGTGTGATGATTGACTTTAGCCATGCCAACAGCTTGAAACAACACCACAGACAAATTGAAGTTGCCAAGGATGTAGCCAATCAGATTGCTGCTGGTAATCAAGCAATCAAAGGTGTGATGATTGAAAGCCATTTGCATGAAGGTAGGCAAAACAACACGCCCAATGAACCACTTGCTTATGGCGTGAGCATTACAGATGCTTGTATCCACTGGCAAGATACCCTGCCTGTGTTGGCATCGTTAAGCCAAGCAGTACAAACACGGCGTAAAACAAACAACACAGCATGAGCGAATCCATGGATGCCATCCAAGCTTTAGTCTTGGCATTGATTCAAGGGCTGACTGAGTTTCTGCCTGTATCTTCGTCTGGACATTTAGCCATGGTGCCCTTGGTATCGGCTTGGCCTGACCAAGGTTTGGCATTTGATTGTGTCGTCCATTTAGGCACCTTATCGGCTGTGGTTTATTACTTTCGCAGCGATTTAGCCAAGATGATATGGGGCTTGGGGCAAACGATTCAACAACGCTCATGGTCAGCCAATCGTGATGGACAAATGGCATGGATGATTGGTTTTGCGACCATCCCTGTGGGTTTGGTAGGTTTAGCAGCCAAAGATTTCATCGAAACCGATTTAAGAAGCCTTGAAACCATTGCTTATGCTTCGATTATCTTTGGTCTCTTGTTGTTATGCGCCGATAAAATGGGCACACGTACACGCGATGATAGTGCGTGGGGCATCAAAGATGTGATGATAGTTGGCCTGGCGCAGGCGGTGGCTTTGATTCCAGGCACTTCGCGTTCAGGCATTACCATGACCGCAGCTTTATTTTTGGGTTACACCCGCGAAGCTGCAGCAAGGTTTTCTTTTTTATTATCCATTCCCGTCATCTTTTTAGCAGGCGGACTTAAAATTAAAGATTGGATTGAAACACCCAATCAAGCTGCTGGTTTAACTGAATTGGTGATTGGTTTTGTAGTCTCTGCGCTGTCCGCTTATGTATGTATTCACTATTTCCTCAAGTTTTTAGAACGTGTAGGCATGGGTCCATTTGTTATTTATCGTGTGCTTTTGGGTGCTGTGCTGTTGTGGATGGTGTGGTAAAATATGTTTGCGCCGCAGATTGACCCTATTGCCCTACAATTAGGTCCAATTGCCATTCATTGGTATGGTTTGATGTATATTTTTGCTTTTTTGACCACATGGAAGCTGGTGCAAGTGCAACTCAAGGCACAAAAGCTGTGGGGCAAAGTGATTTCCGCAGAATCGTATGAAAATCTATTTACATGGTTGATTTTGGGCGTGATTTTAGGTGGGCGTTTGGGTTATGTGCTGTTTTATAACCCCAGTTATTATGCGGCTCACCCCATTGAAGTATTCTATGTGTGGCAGGGTGGCATGTCGTTTCATGGTGGTTTATTAGGGCCCATACTCACGGGTTGGCTCTATTGTAAACGCGCTCAACTGCCCTTTTTAACACTACTGGATCAGTTTGCCATTGTTGCACCTTTGGGTTTGGCGTTTGGTCGGGCGGGCAATTTTATCAACGGTGAACTTTGGGGGCGTGTAGTCAGCAACCCTGAAAATACACCTTGGGCGATGATTTTCCCCCATGCAGGTTCCGCATTAAGGCATCCTAGCCAATTGTATGAAATGTTGCTTGAGGGTGTTTTGTTGTTTGCCTTATTGTGGCTCACTCGCCATCAAAACTGGGCAAAAGGCACGCGGATTTGTTTGTTCTTCATTGGTTATGCCTTAGCACGAATTTTCTGTGAGAATTTCAGGCAACCTGATGCGCATATTGGTTTCATTTTGGGTTCGCTGACTATGGGTATGCTGTTATCTGCGGTGATGTTGCTTGCTGGTGTGCTTGGTTTACTGTGGTTAAAAACAAACAAAATAAAACCTTAACGCGGCCACCAACCTTGCTCTTGAAAGGATAACACTTCTTTACCTGCCAATAAAAAATGATCCAACAATTTGATGTCTAAAGTCGCACAAGCTTGGATAAGCTGCTTGGTTAAAGCAATGTCCTGTTCACTTGCCTTAGCTGTGCCTGCTGGATGATTATGAAAAACAATCATACCTTTGGCATCCAACGCTAAGGCGCGTTTAATCAGACTTCGCGGATAAACCACTGCCCTATCCACAGTGCCTTCAAATAAAATTTCAGAAGAAATACAACGGTTTTGTTGGTCCGTGAATAAAGCGCCAAAATATTCAATGTTTTGACCTTGCAACTTGAGCCGCAACCAGTTTTTGACCACTTCAGGTGAGTCTAGCTTGGGTTTTTCTGCCAATTCCGCTTCTAAATAACGTAGATGTGTGGCTTTCATCAATTTAAGAAACTGCGCCGACTCCAAACCCAAACCTGACACGGTTTGTAAGTCTTGTACTTGTGCATCCAGCACCCCTGCCAAGGTTCCAAACTCAAGCAGCAACCGCTTGGCAATAGGTTTGACATCTTGGCGTGGAATCACATACATCAATAATAATTCCAATACTTCATAAGCATGAAAAGCCGCCAAACCATGCCCAAAAAAGCGCTGCTTTAACCGCGCCCTATGCCCTTTTACACTTTCATCCACCATAGCGCGACTTTACACACTCCCATCCATAAAAGAAGCCCCACCTTTGTTGGAATAGCAGTTCAAAAACTGGTGTGCGCCAAAAAAGCAGCGAAAAATACTCATATTTGAATGTTCATACGCATAACTTCACCCTCAAAAGGGTCATTATTGGAAGGTCATAAATACCTGCCAATTCGTGGTTAGTCCAAAGCTTCGCATCATCTGTAGATTCAGGTTAGTATTCGCCACGTTGGATAAGGCAATGCAGCTGTATGGCTGAATTTCTTGAGGTTTAAATATCGAATGAAGGGTGTGAATCATGGGCAGAGCTTACCAGAATAAAAAGCTGGATATGGCAAAAACGGCAGGTATGAAAACAAAAGTTTACTCCAAATATGGACGTGAAATTTATGTTTGTGCCAAAAGTGGCGGCACCGACCCTGATGGAAACCTATCTTTACGCCGTTTGATTGAAAACGCAAAAAAAGAGCAAGTACCTGCGCATGTGATTAAAAATGCCTTAGACAAAGCCCTCGGTGGTGGTGGTGAAGATTTTACACCTTCACGTTATGAGGGTTTCGGACCTGCAGGTTGCATGGTTATTGTCGATTGTTTGACCGATAATGCGAATCGTACCTTTGCCGATGTGCGTAAGTGTTTCACCAAAAATGCTTCCAAACTGGGTGGTCCTGGGGCTGTGGCGCATTTATTTGATCATCAGGCGGTATTTGTCTTTGAAGGCACCGATGATGAAGCTGTGTTGGAGCATTTGATGCTGGCAGATGTGGATGTCAGTGATATTGAATCCGAAGACGGTATGATTACGGTATTTGCTCCGAATACGGAGTATTTTAAAGTGCGTACTGCGTTGTTAGAGAAACAAGCTGATATAGAATTTGCCGTGGATGACATTTTATACGAGCCGCAAACTTTGGCGCAAGTGTCTGGTGAGGATGCAGAGATGCTGGATGCACTGTTGGATGCTTTGAATGACTGTGATGATGTACAAAAAGTATATCATAATGCGGAAGTGGTGTAGCGAGCCTGATTTATGGTGCGCTAGAAAAATAAATGTCACCGTAAAAAGTGGTGGCTTGTTGACCGCTGTTATCACTGTCGGTCATGATAGCAATGGCATCAATATAACGCACATCTTTGCCCAGCAAACGACTCAAATCTTGGCGTACATTACGTTGGTAATACAACCAAGTATCTGCTGTTGACTGACCAGACTCTACCGCAAACATGGTGGCATTGGCGGTAAAAGGGTTGTCCCAGACATCATCAACTTGATGGCTTGATGACCATACATAGTTCAAAGCAAGCGTGTTCCAGAAGAACATACCACCATCTATCACCACATAAATGCGGGCCACAAAATCATCACCACTTTTATGATTTTCATTGATACCTTGAAACACAGCATTACTTTTCCACGACCAGTGTAACCAAGGTGTTTTGGCTAAATCAATACGTTGCTCATAAAACAACCCTGAAGCCGCCGCCTGACTATTGGCTTGCATAACGGTTTGTTGTCGTTGTGAATCTGTGACCAAACGGTATGCGGTGTTGCCTGAAAATTCTTTTTCTGACCAGCCTTGGCTGCTCTGTTGAGAAAACTGACCTATATGCAATTTGCTACTTTCTGCGGCGTGAATCGGTGTAGCTAAGCTGATGCAAGCAATGAATAAAACGAGTGAACGCATGTTTAAAACCCCTTAAAATGGTATGTATTGCCCTATTGGTCGTCAATTCGACAATATCTTTACAAGGCGGTTTCAAGTTCCAAGTGCAACACGCGCAAAAT
>JAUZQU010000083.1 GCA_030950835.1 Mariprofundaceae bacterium
AAGATGTCTTGCAATTATCCCCTGGTTTGTGCGACATCACCGCACATATTGATTTCTCAGCCCTCAAACAAGCTGGCGAAAGCGTGGGTTTGCAAAGTTATAGCTACATCAGCCAAGGCGCATGGTTAGCCCACAGCCCAAGCATACAACAGCATCTACAACACCTTGCAGCGCATCCAACCTTGGAATCAGTGGCTCAAATCAGCCATGCCAAACGTTTGATGTTACCCACGGGTTTGGGTGAGTCGTTTAAACTTCTTATTCAAGGCAAAGGCATCGAAGATACACAATGCCTCACCATAGCCTCGTTTAATCGTTGTGATACGCTTTAGCAGGTTTTGCACAACCCTTCATGTGCGCTTACTCTTCTTTATTACTCTTTTGAACATCTTCAGGAAGCCCCGTGAATTCAAGGTAAATATGCTTGGCTTCATCATTTTGCTGGCGCACTTCAGCTTCTAAAGATAAACGCACCGTATCTAAACGTTTCATAAAACGTACGGCTTGCTGAATTTCTGCTTCACTCATATCCGAAAATAAAGTTTCTTCGCACAACTCCACCTCTGCCATTACAATGCTTTCATCAGGTGACAAGACAATGCTATGCACATGATGCACATTCTGCACACGTGGATCAGCCGACCATGTTTTTAAGGCAGCGGCATTGGTGGTTTCATCAGACACATTCAACAAGTATTTTTTATTGGTCGCAGCCAAGAAAAATGCCAACAAACCCATCAACATCGCAATGATCATCGCCGCCCCAATATCAAACAATGCAGAACCCGTATAAGCTGCCAAACTCATGCCCACCAAAGCAACAACTAGACCCAATACCGCCACGGTATCTTCAATCAACACTGCTAGCGTGGTGGGGTCGCGTGTGGCTTTCACATATTGCATAAAACCCATGTTTTTTTCAAGACGTTGCCGCGTAAACTCTTGATAAGCCACCCATAACGAATAACCTTCTACCACAAAAGCAAAAGCCAATATAGCAAAAACAAGCCAACTCATTTCAGGCTCATGTCCACCTTCAAGCTGCCCTAAAGCGTGCATCATGGTATAAATACAACCCAAGAAGAAGATAGTCACCGCTGAAACAAGGTTCCAAAAGTAACGCTCTTGCCCATAACCAAAGTGATATTGACCATCGGCCACACGTTGTGAGCGTTTTAAACCCAAATATAACAATGCTTGGTTGGCGGTATCGGCTAAAGAATGCACCGCCTCTGCCAACAAAGCGCTAGAGCCTGAAAACATAAAACCTACAAACTTGGCAACCGTTACCAAACTATTGCCTATAATTGCCGTGACTACTGCCTTGGTTGAACCATGTGACATTTGAAACTCCCTGTTTAGACTAGCGGCATGTGGACATACCAACATCAACGCTTTCGCGTCTATCAAATTCCAGTCTTACGCGACAACTATGTTTATATCATTGAAGATTGTCACTCAGAAGTTGTCTTGGTGGTCGATCCTTCGCTTGCAGAGCCTATTATCCAAAGCTGCAACAAGCTCAATATCACACCCACCCATATCATCAATACCCACCATCATTGGGATCATACCGATGGTAATCTTGAGTTGGTGCAACATTTTCACTGCGAAGTGGTGGGCAATATGGCAGATGCGCAGCGCATTCCTGGCATCAGTATGGCGATGGATGTTCCCAGCCAGCCTAGTTTAACATTAGGCGCACTTGAGCTGCGCATATTGGATGTTCCCGGGCACACTTTGGGGCATATTGCCTATGTGATTGATGATGCGCTGTTTTGTGGTGATACTTTATTCGGCGCAGGATGTGGTCGTTTATTTGAAGGCACGCCGACACAGATGTGGTCAAGTTTGCAGCAACTTGCTGCTTTGGATGATGCTACACAAGTCTATTGCGCCCATGAATATACGCTGCCTAACCTTAGGTTTGCGCGTAATGTCGATGCCGAAAATACCATCTTGAAACAACGTATACATACAGACACCGTAAGCAGACGCCAGAAACAACCGACCATCCCCTCCAGCATCGCTTTAGAAAAACAAACCAACCCTTTTCTGCGCCCACTTGATGCTGAATTTTGTGCCGCTTACAATCAACAATCAGCTGCCACAGAGCAGCACCTGCAACCCTTAGACATCTTCACTGAACTGCGCCAACGTAAAAACAAGTGGTGACAGACGAAAAAGTAATAGACGACATGACCACCTACGATGTCATCATTGTTGGTGCTGGTGCAGCGGGTTTGATGTGTGCGATCAGCGCTGGGCAACGTGGAAAATCAGTGTTATTATTGGATAAAGCCAGCAAAGCTGCAGAAAAGATACGCATTTCAGGTGGTGGGCGCTGTAATTTCACCAATGTAAACACCTCAGCCAATCATTTCATCTCCAACAATCCCCATTTCTGCAAATCTGCCTTGGCAGGTTTTACGCCCTATGATTTTATAGATTGGGTCAACGATGCCGACATTGCTTACCACGAACGTGAGCATGGGCAGTTGTTTTGTGATCAGTCTGCGCAACAGATTATTGCGATGTTGCTGCAAAAGTGTGCTGATTATCAGGTGGAGATACGCTTAAATAGCGACATACACAACATCCAAAAAGACCATTTTTTCACCGTGCAAAGCAGCACAGGAGCTGCACAAAGCCCATCTTTGGTCATCGCTACAGGTGCTTTGTCTATCCCTAAAATGGGTGCAACAGGTTTTGGTCTGGCTATCGCCCAACAATTTGCTTTGGATGTGGTGCCCACACGTGCTGGCTTGGTGCCTTTTACCTTCACAGGCAAGGAAAAAGCGCAATTACAAGCCTTGGCAGGCATTGCTTTGCCTGTTCGGGTTCAAGTCCAAGGTAAAAAACGGCAAAAAATCAGTTTTTCAGAAGCAATGTTGTTTACCCACAGAGGGCTTTCAGGGCCTGCAATGTTACAAATATCCTCTTATTGGCTGCCAGGCGACACCCTAGAAATCGACCTTTTACCCCAGCTGAACATCGCCACAATCATCGCTGAACAAATACAAGTCCGCCCACTTGCCCAGCTATCCACCGTTTTAGCTAGCCTGCTACCCAAGCGTCT
>JAUZQU010000084.1 GCA_030950835.1 Mariprofundaceae bacterium
CGGCAAGCTTGGCTTACCAATTTGGCTTGGAGTGGAATGCGGTGCGTTCGCGCTCATTTCGCTTTGTGGTGATTGATGAAGCATTCGGGCGCGGCTCGGATGAATCGGCTGAATATGGCTTGAAACTATTCGCGCAACTCAACTTACAATTGCTGATTGTTACACCGCTGCAAAAGATTCATATCATTGAACCGCATGTACAACATGTGGGATATGTGAGTAATGAGGGTGGCATAAGCTCGAAATTGCGCAACCTAAGCATTGAAACCTACCGTGAAGAAAAGCGTCAGCGTGAAGAAGCTGTGGATGCTTTGCAGGATGAAGGAATGGAGTGATATTGTGATTTTAGAAAAGAATGCGTTACGTGATCATATTCAGTTGGCAGCAAAAGAGCTTGATGCTCAAGAAGCGTGGTTATTTGGTTCATATGCCTCTGATGAAGCGGGCAATGATTCCGATGTGGATGTGTTATTTGTTCTTGAAAGTAAATTGCCTAGACCGAAAAGAATGGCCCAAGCCTATCGTGTGATGCGCTCATGGAAGGTGGCTAAAGATATTGTGGTTTATACACCTGAAGAGTTTGCACATTGGCGCAAAATTGAAGGGAGCTTGTGTTATAATATTGTGCAGAAAGGGGTGCGTTATGTCTGATCCTCTGGATCTGGTACAATCATGGAAAGTTAAAAGTGAACATGATTTGAAGGCATGTAGGCAGTTATTGAATGTGGATGATCCACTGGTTGAAATTATTGCATTTCATGCGCAACAGGCTGTAGAAAAGGCATTGAAAGGCTCTCTCATCAGTCGCAAGTGTTTTAATTTTCCTAAAACCCATGATCTTGGGCGCTTACTTGATTTGGCAGAGGAATTTGAATCCGAGCTTTCAAATTTGGATGCAATTATTGAGCTGACACCGTATGCGGTTGAAATACGTTATCCTGAATCATTGGACTGGAGCAATGATATTGATGCCAATGCGTATGTGGTATTAGCTGAACAAAGTTGTAAGAAAATATGGTCATATATGGCAGTGGTTTAATTCATTCTATGAGGCTATGTAAGTCATTAAAACTATGCAGGGAAGCAGTGACGTGAAGTGGACAAGCCCTGATGATATAAAAGCTCAGCTTGAACGCAGTTGGTTGCGGGGTGATATATGCCGTGCTTCGGTAAGGGATACAGGGGACTTTCCGCTTAGTATTGCCTTGCGCCAACCTTCGGCAAAGGTGATGTTGGATGATTTTTCCAATATGCAGGATTGGGTGAAGTTGATGCGAGCCTATGCTCAAAAAAAGCAGTTAAAACTCGCATATAAACCGTTTAATCATCGGTCTTTAGGGCAACAAGAGCTGCCTAGTCATCTGTTGTTGCAAGAGCCGCAGCAAGCTGCAAAACTGATCGCTAAGACGCAGTTATTGAAGACTTTTGCTCATTTGTACCAGAAAACAGGCAACTATGCGGATAGTTTGCAAGCTTGGGTCTTAAAACACCCGATAAAAACATTGAATTTAGCCGCTCAATGGCAACAAATATTGGATTTATGTGTGTGGATGCAGGCCAACCCCCAGCCTAAAATTTATTTGCGGCAAGTAGATGTGGCTGGCGTGAATAGCAAGTTTATTGAGCAACATAAGAAGGTGCTGGCGGCATTATTTGATTTAATTTTACCCGTGTTTGCCATTGATGATGATTTTTCTGGTGCTGCAGGTTTTGCTCGCCGTTATGGTTTTTTGGATAAGCCGCTGATGTTAAGGGTGCGTCCTTTGGATGTTCATATCACATTATTAGCATGTTCGGGGCATCAAGATGTGATGCTGGAAGCCAAGGCTTTGGCATCGATGCATAGCGATGTGCAAGCGCAGATTAAAACTGTGTTTGTGGTCGAAAATGAAATCAATTATTTGTCTTTTCCTGATATGCCCAATGCATTGCTTGTTTTTGGTTCGGGCTATGGCTTTGAAGCCTTGAAACAAGTGAAATGGCTGGCGACACGACGCTGGTATTATTGGGGAGACTTGGATACGCATGGTTTTGCTATTTTAGAACAATTGCGCTGCACTTTTTCTCATGTTAGCTCATTTTTGATGGATAAAGCCACCTTTATGCGACATAAACATGCTTGGGGCAAAGAACCAAAGCAAGAAAAGAAAGACCTCATTCATTTAAGTGAAACAGAAAGTGAGATGTATGATATTTTGCGTTTTAATCATTTGGGTGAGGGATTGCGCTTGGAGCAAGAGCGCATTGCTTATACTAATCTATTGCAAGTATTAAAGGATATAAATTGATGAAGAAATGTGTAGTGCTTGGTGTATTGGATAATGGTGAAGCGGGTTTAACAGCAGCGCAGCGCAAGACTTTGGCGCAGGCGGATGTGGTGATTGGTGGCTCGCGTGTGCTGAATTTGTTTGTCGATGTGTTTAAAGAAGGTGTAAAAACATGTGATTTAACTGGTCAGCTTAAAGAAGTTCCCGTTTGGATTGAAACAGGGTTGAGTAAGCAGCAAGCGGTTGTGGTTTTGGCTACTGGTGACCCACTTTGCCATGGTATTGCCAATTACTTGAAGAAAAAAGTGGGTTTATCGAAATTGGACATACGCCCTAATGTGTCTTCGTTGCAGCTTGCTTGTGCGCGTGTGGGTGTGCATTGGCAAGATGCTTATATTTGTTCGATTCATCATAAAGATGCAGGCGAGTGGGCAACAAAACCGAGCCAGCAACATGGTTTATACCCTTTAGTGAAAGCTTGCGTACAACATCGTAAAATCATTGTTTTTACTAGCCCAGAAAACAACCCAGCGCGTATTGCGCGTATGCTGATCGCTGAACATATGGCAGATGACTTTGAGATGACGGTTGCAGAAAACCTATTGCAAGATGCTGAACGCATTGTTGCAGATGTGCCCATTGCAGATTTGGCAACACAAGACTTTGCAGATTTAAACATGGTGATTTTAGAGCGCAAGAACAACGTGGAAAAAGCAGTGATGTTTGGCTTGCCCGATGCGAGTTTTCAACAACGTAAACCAGATAAAGGCTTGATTACCAAATGTGAAGTGCGTGCGGTTTCGTTGGCAATGATGCAGCTTAAAAGCAATAGTGTTGTCTGGGATATTGGAGCAGGTTCTGGTGCTGTGGGTTTGGAGGCGGCAAGGCTTTGCCCCAATGGCTGGGTGTATGCGATTGAGAAAAATGAGGCAGACTTTCACATCGCCAAAAGCAATCAAATCAATATGGGTGTCCATCATTATACTTTAATACACGCCAAAGCCCCTGAAGCTATGGCGCAGTGGGAAAGTCCTGATGCGGTGTTCATTGGTGGCTCTGGTGGTGAGTTGACGGAGTTAATTCATTTGATTATATCGCGTTTGAATGCAGGCGGGCATTTGGTGATGAACTTTGTCACCCTTGAAAACTTAGCTACTGCTGTTGCTACCTTAAAAACATTAGACATCACTTGGCAAGTCAGCCAAATGCAAGTGTCGCGCAGCAAACCTATTTTACATATGCACCGCATGGCAGCGGAAAACCCTGTGTGGATTGTGCGGGTAGAACAAAACAGATAACCTGATCATCGTCGCTAAATTTGGGTGGTTAAAGTGTTTAGATGTACTCGGAATACCTATATCAGCCATGAATGATCCTATATGAAGTAGATTCAGTGCAAGCTGCATGTTTACTTGCGCATTGAAATATAGGACATTTCAAGCTTCATCTTTAGGTCATTTTGTGTTATACTTATAAACAGGGTGAGGAAATAATGCTGACAAAACCAGAACATTTCAACATGCTTTACCAAGAGCAGCTGCTTTTGTTTATACAACTGCGCAAAACGGTACTGATTCCAGTGGTATTAACTGCTGTGGTTGCTTGGTCATTTTGGGATGACTTACCCCGTGATATGTTGTTGGTTTGGATGTTATCTATTGTGCTGGTGTTGTTGCTGCGTGTTGCTTTGGTGCCGCAAACGATCAACCACTTACCCGATACTTGGATTAGGCAACGTGTACAAAAAATATGGTGGGTGACCATACTTTACTGTGCTCTTTGGGGCTTGGGAAGCGCATGGTTCATGAGCATGTTGCCTTTTGAAAAACAAATGGTGGTGATTGCTTTAATTGTGGGGATTACGGCCGTGGTATTGAATTATACCATGGAAAAGAAGAACGCTTTATGTGTTTATGTGCTGAATGTGCCGCTATTGAGTTATTTACTTGTTCAGCAATCTCCCATTTATCTCGAAATTGCTGTGATGTTGGTATTATATTTACTGTTTATGTTGATTGTCATGCATGGGCAACATCGCCAGCTTGCACGTGCTATTTTAGTCCGTTTTGAAAACCAATCACTGCTGAATCAGTTGCATATGAAGATTCAGGATAAAGAAGTGATTGAACAACAACTACTCAACAAAACGATAGAAGCAGAGTCCGCCAATCAAGCCAAAAGTGACTTTCTCGCTGTGGTCAGCCATGAAATGCGTACACCTATTCATGGTTTGATTGGCATGCTTGATTTGTTGCATGGCGTGCGCATGAACAAAGAGGCTAGGGAAGATTTGAAAAGTGCGCGACGTGCTGCGCGTTCATTGCGCGATTTAGTGAATGATATTCTTGACTTATCGAAAGTGGAAGCAGGTTTTTTACAACTTAAGAATAAGGATTTTGCAGTGGAAGAATGTATCCATGATGCCGTTGTGCCTTGTATGTTGATGGCTGAGCAACAGGCAACGCAGGTATCGGTTGAATTTGAGCAAGTGCCTAGTGTGATGCATGCAGATCAAGGAAAATTGAAACAAGTCTTGCTGAATTTAGTCAGTAATGCGGTGAAATTCACGGCACAAGGTCGGGTGTTGATCAAAGTCAGCTGTGATAGTCCAGCATTGTCTGATAAACATGCACAAAATATCCACTTTAGTGTGCAGGATACGGGTATAGGCATTGGGCAAGAAGATTTACAGCGTGTGTTTGAGCCGTTTGTGCAGTTGGATGGTTTTATGGAGCGTAACTTTGACGGCACAGGTTTAGGTGCGGGTATTGCGAAGTCCTTAGTCGAAGAAATGGGTGGGGAACTGCGGGTGAGCAGCCAACTTAACCAAGGTAGCACATTTGGTTTTACGTTACATTGCATGATGCAAGGTGAGTTGATTCAACGTACGGTGGTGATGATAGATGCCCAGCCTGCTTTTACTTTGGATGAGGTGGTTGAAAATGAGGCTGCCATTCAAAAGGCGGATATTACATCCAGTAGTGAGAAGGTATACCGAGTATTGGTGGCTGAAGATGATGCGATTAGCCGCAGAATTGCCTTGAAACGTTTAAAGCGGGTGGGTTTTGATGTGACTTTAGCTGAAGATGGCAAAGTGGCTTGGGATTTGTTGCAAGAACAGGTCTTTGATTTGGTTTTATTGGATTTGCGGATGCCATATTTAGATGGTATGACTGTTGCCCGCAATGTGCGTCAACAAGAGAATAAAAATAAAGAGACTATCATTATTGGTTTAAGCGCACATGCCTCCGATGAGGTGCGGCAACAATGTTTGGCTGTGGGTATGGATGATTTTTTGATGAAACCCTTGGAACCTCAGGAGATTGTGGCAAAAGTGGATGCGATGTTAGCCCGAGTGTGAGGTTGATGGGGGTGAACTTGATGTTGTAGTTGCGGATCTGCTGCTGTTGGATTTTTGTTGTTCAAGCAAACGCATAGCGAAGACTAAACCCAGTATAATCATGAACGGCTCCATAATACGCACGATGATGAAGGTGTTGGCACCAAGCGCATGTACCAATAAACCACCGTAGCCGCAAAATGCACCCAAAGCCACGCCACGCATCAGTGGATCTTGCAGTTGATAGGCGCTTTGTTTTAACATAACCCAGACTCGCCGCAAGAACCAAATGAAAAAAATCAGCCCAACAATGCCTGTTTCAAGTAATACACGGGGGTATTGTGCATCTAAGAAGGCTCCTCCTGTAATACCTACACCTAAAATGGGGTTTTTCGGAAAATCTCTGTTGATAACATTGTCCCAAGAGCGTAAACGTTCGGTGGTGGAGGTATCGATGTTCAAGTTACCCACCTGCAACTGCCCTGATTGTTCACTTTGATTGAAGGTGAACATGACCCTATCAATCACATTTTTGGGCAAAATGACAGGTGCAAGGATGATTCCACCCAAACAAAGGAAGACCAATAAGGCTTTTCTTTGGGCGTAGATTAAAAAACATATCAAAGCGGCAAACAGAGATAAATACGAACTTCGGGATTCGGTGAAAACAAAAGGAATCAATATCATCAACAGTAAACCAAACAACATGAAGCGTTTTTGTCTATCTTTTAAGTGGATAATGATACCCAAAATGATGCAGAACATAAACATCAAATAACCACCAAAAGTATTGGGTTCACCTTCTGCACCTTCAAAAGGTGCGGAGACACGCGCTCCAGAAGGGATTTGGCTCATGCCAATGATGGCGGCGAGTATACAGGTGATAATCATCATGAATAAAAAACGTTTGATGATGGCTTCATTGTCTAAGTGGTTGACCACAATGTAAAACAACACGAAATATTCCAAATACTTAATGACAAAGAAGATACCATATAAGCCTACATTTCCTGAAAAGTATCCAATCATGGTGGCTACGGCACAGGTCACCCAATATAAACCTGCGGCTTGGTTGATAGGGGTGTGACGTAAAATATTTAACTCATTGCGGATGGCCATACGAAACATCCAAGTGAAACAAATCAAAGCCAACATGATGTCATCCAAACGGAAGGTAATACCTCGTGATTCTGTGGTGTTGACCAGACCTGCAGCAAGCTCGGCTTGACTTGCGCCGCCCATTGTAATTTCAGGGGATAATAAGGTGGATAAAATGAGGAAATATAGAGCAAGTTCTACGCTGGTGAAGGTGATCACGATAATCATGAGACCAGCAATGAGTAATATCGGGCCTTGTACCAATTCGGGTGATACAAGATAGGCAACATATAACAATAAGGTTGTACACACGAAGGTGAGGAGAATCGTGGGCGGAATCGGGACGCGAATATTACGAATGTTCAGTGTGAATCTCGCCTGAAAAAGAAGATGGCGCTCTGTCTAGGGGTCGATAATCTTTGTTGTAAGGTTGGTCGAAGCTTTGTTTGCATTCGTGAAATAAAGTCGCGCTGATGGCCATGAATATGGTTAAGAGAAGAATTGTCCAGAAACGCCGCTTACGTTGTTTACGTTTGATATAGGAATTAAGACTATTGCGCATGATTATGACGATTTGTCTTTGATTTTATCTTGCAGTGCTGCCCAGGCTCGTATGCTGCGTCGTTTTACCCTTGCCACAAACTGCTGCAACATATTACCACGTAATTGCTCGTCTTCTCCATACGAATAGGCGTAATACCTATCCATTTTGTAGGTGCTATAATCAGCAGAAACATCACCGCGCACACCATTGAGCACAATGCCCATCACATTGCCACCTACAGCTTCAATGTTACTTTTCACCCGTTTCAAAGCACCACGCGCCACCGAACCAATATGATATACCAGCAATACACTATCCACTTTTGACGCGATAATGGTGGCATCTGTAGTGTGCAATAGCGGTGGCATATCAATAATCACCATATCATATTCTTCGCGTACTTCCTCTAAGATGGTGTTCATCATGGGGGCAGCGAGTAAGTCTGGTGGATTGGCATTGACGAAACCACAGGTGAGTATTTCTAACTGATCCAAACCAGGGGTGAGCAGGGCTTGATCAATACCCATATCACCCAACATCACATCTGAAAAACGTTTTACGGCATCTTGCCATTGGTATTGACCTAATAAACATTCACTTAAACCAGGTTGGCGTTTGAGACCAAATGTATGGTGCTGCATAGGTTTGCGCATATCCGCATCAATCAATAAAACCCTGCCACCTTGTTGCGCCAAGACCACCGCTAAGTTGGCAGAAATCGTACTTTTACCCTCTTTGGTGGTGGAGCTGGTGACCAAAATGACCTTGTGGTTGCCTGTGTGTGAAAATAATAAGTTGGTACGCAAGCTGCGATAAGCTTCGGCAATGGTGGAAGGTGGTGAGAAGTGACTAATCAGGCGCGTTTGTCGTTCTAAATGATGCCCGCTGGTATGCAGGACATCCGAGCCGGAGAACAGCTCAATGGCCTCATCCTCCTCTAACTGCGGCACAAAACCAATCACCGAGGTATTGAGGTAACTTTCTACCTCTTCAATCGTACCAACTGAAGAATCCACCGCTTCAAGAATGAGCGAAACAATTAAACCCAATACCAGCCCCAAAATCAAACCTGCAATGAAGCTTTGCACGGGGTTGACAGGGTTAATGCGGAAAATAGGCAACATGGCATGGCGAATAATGGATACAGGCTGCACTTTTTCAGCGTCTTTAATCAATACTTCTTGGTATTTTTTCTCTAATAAGTCATAAAGCTCTTCATTGATGCGTACGGTGCGCTGCATACGTTGAATTTCTAAGGTTTGTTCAGGGACACCTTGAAAGCGACTTTTTGTTGCTTCAATGCTTTTTTGAATATCATTGATGCGGCGCTGGGTAAGTTCGAGTTGTTTGGATAATTCATCGACCATGCTGGATAAAATATCCGCTGCTTGATCACGCAGCTCTTGAATTTGAGGATGTTGATCGGTGTAGTTGGTCATCAACTCGGTGCGTTTGAGCGCCATTTCGACCAAACGTTTGTTCAGTAGGTCGAAATATGTGCTGACATTACCTGCAATGGTTACTGCTTGGTAATCCCAAGAGCCTTGATTAACACGTTGTCGCAAAGGTTGGATGGAAAATTTCAAATCATTGAGATGGGCAGAGGCTTGACGGTATTCTTGCTCTAAATCGGAGATGATTCTTGCCATCAACTCAGGATCAGCACTGGAGAAGGAGAGGTTGTTTTTCTTCCTATAATCGCGGATGTTTTCTTCAGCACTTCTTAGACGTTCGCGCACAACAATAAGCTGTTGTTGGATAAATTTCTTGGCTTCAAATACACGGCGGTTTTTATCTTCAACATTGAAATTCTTAAAGGCCTCAGCCACAGCATCAGCCACATCACGGGTATAAGCTTGGTCACTAAAGATAGAAGTGATACGAATAATGCCTGACTCATCATCTTGGCGAACGGATATAGTATCCATGATTTCAAGGACTTGCTCATGATACTCATCATTGGCTCTGATTTCTTCTGAACTTAACTCAGCAGGAATATAACCAAGAATCTGCGCAGCGCGTTCCATCACAGGGTAAGACTCAATGATAGCAAGCTGGGTGCGTATATCCGTACGCGGCTGGCGGCCACGCAGCAATAAATCAGCAACATTGACGGTGGTTTCAATTTTTATCTCGGAAGAGGCGCTATAAATTGGAGGTGGTTGTTTGACCCAAGTTAATAAACCACTGAAAGTAGCTACAGATAAAGCACAAAAGATAATAATCCAACGACGGCGAGAGATAATCTGCCAATATTCGGAGAGATTAAGTTCGTAACCTTCTTGATTTTGACTATTGGTGGTTGTCATCGTTAAAATTGTCCGCTTAATGAACGTAGAGTGAGGATTTGTTGGGCAATGCTAATCGGTTGGGTGAGTAAACTTAAAGATGGTGATATATCATTGATAAAGGCATTCCAATTGCTGATAGGACGCTTAGGCACGATAATGATGTCTTTGTTTAATAACGCGATGTTTTGGGTGAGGTCTGCTTGCTCAAGGAAACGTTGGAAGTTCACCGCCAAGACTTGCGGCTGATCTCTATCCGAGCGCACAACGCGAATATCAGGCAAATAAGCATCATCGGTTAAACCACCTGCTTGAGAAATAGCATCTAAGAAGCTGATTTCCCCTGTGAACTCTACAATGCCAGCCTTGGCTACTTGACCCAAAACATACACTTGGCGTTTGGATTGTGCCAAGGAAGGAATGAAGATGGTATCATTATCATCAATGATAGCATTCTCAGCCCAGTCACCCTGTTTGATGGCGCGGTTTAGGTTCAAAAGTATGGTTTTACCATCACGAATGATTTGTACATTATCCAAGCTGGCTTCTTTGCTAGGGCCACCTGCACGAGATAGAAATTCCACAATACTTTCTTTGCCACGCAGAGCATAAGTGCCTGGCCCAGTAGGTTGGCGGCTTAAGTTGTTCACTTCGCCAAAAATACTGACGTGTTTACTTCTTGCTTTTAATACCAATACATCGACACGAGGTTTACGTTCATATTGTTTAAGGATGTCAGTGGTGAGTTTGTCAATTTCTCTAGGCGTATAACCTGAAACTTTTAAGGCGGCCTGATAGGGCAAAGAGACCGTACCATCCACTTGCACGATGACTTTTTGCCCTTGAGGTTTGCCGCCTTGCCAGAAAGTGATGTTAAGCTCGTCACCTACACCTACTTTATATTCAGCTGTGCCGTTGAGGGTTTTAAAGACTTTGTTTTCATCAATATGGTATAAATCACGTTTATTCAAGGCTGAAGATGCTTGTGGTAAACGTACTGATTTGATGTGGTATGCTTGGACAAATACGCGGCGATTTTGTTGCAAGGCTACAGGGTCTAATCCTGGTGGAAGGGGCGAAGTATCACCCAGCGCATCAATCTGCATTTGCGGACGTTTTGCCCCGTGTTCGACCAGCCACATCGCCACAGCATTGGCACGCGCTTGAGAAAGGGATGTATTGTTGGGGTATAAGTCAGAATGGATAGGGCGCTGATCAGCTCTGCCTTGAAGCTCAAGGCGAACTTGAGATAAATCCAAACCCAAATCATCTGACCATGTTTGGATGCTGACCAAGGCATCAGGGCTTAAGCGGGCTGCACCTGAAGCAAAGAAAATCGACAAACGACTGCCCGTTTTACCACTAATAAACTTTTCAACAGGCACAGTTCTGGCTATCTCACCCGACCAAATTTCTACACCACCATCAGCACGGGTAGCCGCAATATCCAACTGCCCACTGCCGCGCACATCGCCCAAATCAATGTCGTGATACACGCCATAGTTAGGAACCAAGGCTTTTTCTACACCAAACGAACCCCAGCTCCAATGCCAAATCGATAAACCTTTACCCACACTAGAAGAAGCAATCAATTCTTGATTACCATCGGCATCCAAATCACCAACGCGCACATCTGACCATGTACCATGCCCTATGATTTGTACTTCGCGCCGCCCACCTGCTTCGCTCATCCACATCTGAATACCATGTTGATATAAACCTGCAATAATATCCAAATAACCATCACCATTGACATCGGCAACCGTGACTGATTCGGCATCACCCTTGGTCGCTAAGATCTCTGGCTCCCAACGCCCTTGTCCATCACCATACCAAATTTGTATACCACCAACTTGCCGCCACAAACCATCATCTTCAATGGAGCCCAAGCCACCTCGGCGTGAGGCAACGATGTCCATGTGTCCATCTTGGTTGATGTCTTCTACTGCCAAACCTGTGAAAATACCTGAAACCATAGGGCCGATGCCCGTAATCCAGCCGCCCCGCGCATCGTTGAGCAAAACATGGATACCGCCATCTGAAACATTGTCTGAACGCGCAGCTACAATATCTTGCCAGCCATCATGGTTAATATCGACCAGTTTAACCGCATGAAACAAACCGCTTTCAATGGGGGTTGAGTGCAAAGTCCAAGTTTCACTTTGTGGTTCTAATGACCAAACTTGCAAGCCTTTTTGGTCACCTTCACCACCAATAAGGATGTTGATGTTATGGGTTTGGTCGATGTTGGCAGTGGCAAAAGAGCGCGGTTGCATACCTGTTTCAGGGCCGTTTTGTAAGGTCCAGTTGCCCGTGCCATCACCCCATTCGATATGAAAACCATCCACTTTATCATTGCCACCCACCAAAATATCCAAGAAACCATCTTGGTTGAGGTCAACAAAATGAATGGCTTGTGATTCTGAGGTACGTTGCGGTGCGATATTGTGCATACTGTATTGGGGTAAAGGTTTGTCTGCGTGGTTCAGCTGCATGGAAGGCTGAGGTACGGTGGAGCGGCAAGCGACAAAAAACACGCACATGCAGAAACAGGCGAGATAAAGGGCGAGTGAACGAAAGGTTTGCCTCATGATGAACGAATGTAAGCGTAATAATTGATTGTTGTCAAGAAGTTACGCCTTTTTTTGCAAGTGGTACATAAGCTTGCCTCCCAAATGATGCTGTAATATTGACTAATGTCGAATGCGTGGATCAGCCCAAGCATATGATAAATCAGCAATAAGGTTGCCAATTAAGGTGAGTACAGCTCCAATGACTGTAATCCCCATGACCAAAGGGTAATCACGCTGCAATACAGCTTCAAAAAAGAGTAAACCCATGCCTGGAATAGCAAAAAGCTGCTCTACAATCACGGAGCCACCAATCAAACCAGGCACAGACAAACCCAGCAAAGTAATCATGGGTAGCAATGCGTTTTTAAGGGCAAGCCGATAATGAATCTGATGTTCAGCAATGCCCATGGCGCGTGCGGTGGTGATATAGTCATTGCGAATCACATCCAACATGCCTGAACGCATAAAACGTGACATGCCTGCCAAACCACCAATGGCGGAGATAAATACGGGTAAAATAAGGTGGTGGATAAGGTCTAACTGTTGATCCCACCATGACATCTGTTGCCAGCCAAAATCATGGATGCCTGAAATGGGAAATAAAGGAATGTTTACCCCCAAGGCAATCATCAATAATAAACCCAACCAAAATGAAGGCATAGCAAAAGCCAGAAAGACAAATACCGTCAAACCCCTATCTAACCAAGAGTTTTGGCGCACCGCAGAGACAATGCCAATCGGAATAGCCACGATTAAAATCAAGAGCATCGCCAAAACATTGATCCATAAAGTAACTGGTAAACGCTCGCTTATTTTATCAATAACAGGGCGACTATCAGGTGGAAAAGATTGTCCGAAATCAAGGGTGATGAGATGTTGTAACCAAGTGAAGTATTGTTCATGCAATGGCTGGTTTAAGCCATAAAAATCACGCATACGTTCAATGTCCTGACTGGAGACTTTAGCATCAAAGTTTTGCCCCACGACAGACGGCTCGCCGGGCGCTAAATGCATGATGGCAAATGAAATGAGCGTGATGCCTAACAATAGAGGAATCATGCTGAGTAAACGTTTGAAAGCGTATTGTTTCATGGCGGCCAGCTTAGAACTTACGAAGAAGTTAGGCAATAAAGGGCTTGTTCCATATTTCTCATAGTAATATCGGATTGAAGGTGAAAAGTGTGCGTGTGCTGTTTGTGAGCTGACTTTAGCTTCTGTCTTTTGGCTGAATTATGCTTCATCCCATCTTCATATGCCGCCACCTATTAGCGAGTGCAACCCTGCGAATGTTGTTAGCGGCAACGATTTCCTTTTTCTTTTTGATGATGTGTTGTGGGCATCCTTTTTTAGAGCCTTGTAGGTTCACTTTCTATTAAGGGTTGCTATAGGCTCTCTCCTGCATATGATGCCGCAACGTTTTGAGAGCATTTTGGGTCTTTAGATTAAATAAGGCACATCATCATTCTCACTGCAACTGCTGCTGCAACCTTGAAGATGGATGCAACTGTAGGAAAGTTGATAAGCATAATGTTTTCAACGGATTTAGGCTCGTAGCTCAGGGGTAGAGCACCACCTTGACATGGTGGGGGTCGGCGGTTCGAAACCGCCCGAGCCTACCATTTTTATACTGTTCTTACGGTTGATAAAAATGGCAAAAAGGAATGGTTTTATGTTTATCCAACTACCCGATGGTTCTTCTCGTAACTTACAAGACGGCGTAACTGCTTTTGCTTTAGCGCAAGATATTGGCGAAGGTTTGGCGCGGGCTGTGCTTGCGGCGCGTGTGAACGGTACGCTTTGTGATTTATCGACGGTATTGGCAGATGGTGATCAAGTTGCCTTGATTACTGGAAAGTCAGATGAAGCTTTGGAGGTGATTCGTCATTCTACAGCGCATTTGTTGGCCATGGCAGTGCAAGAGGTATTTCCTACTGCCCAAGTGACGATTGGACCTGTGATTGAAGATGGTTTTTATTATGACTTCGCTTTTGAACGCGCTTTTACGCCTGATGATTTAAAAGTAATCGAAAAGAAAATGAAAGAAATTGCCAAACGTAAACTGCCGATTACGCGCGAAGTTTGGCAGCGTGATGATGCGATTACACATTTTGAAAATCTTGGTGAGACATATAAAGCTTTGTTGATTGGACGTATCGCTGAAGGCGAAGACGTGAGTATTTACAAACAAGGTGAGTGGGGCGATTTATGTCGTGGTCCACATGTGCCCAATACTTCCAAATTGAAACACTTTAAATTGATGAAGGTTTCGGGTTCATATTGGGAAGGTGATGCCAGCAAGGCTCAGTTACAACGGATTTATGGTACGGCATGGACGAGCAAGGATGATTTGAAGGCGTATTTGTTCCGTTTGGAAGAAGCTGAGAAACGTGATCATCGTAAACTTGCCAAAACATTGGATTTGTTTCACTTACAAGAAGAAGCGCCGGGCATGATTTTCTGGCACCCTAAAGGCTGGGCGATTTGGCAAGTGGTGGAGAATGAGATTCGGCAGGTGATGCAAGATCATGGTTACCAAGAAATCAAAACACCGCAAGTAGTGGATAAAAAGCTTTGGGAGAAGTCAGGTCATTGGGAGAAATTCCGTGATGATATGTTTACCACCAGCACAGACAACCGTGATTATGCCATTAAACCCATGAATTGCCCTTGCCATGTGCAGGTGTACAACCAAGCGTTGCATTCTTATCGTGATTTACCGCTGCGTTTGGCTGAATTTGGCTCTTGTCATCGTAATGAGCCTTCGGGAACGTTGCATGGTTTGATGCGTTTGCGTAATTTTGTGCAAGATGATGCGCATATTTTTTGTGAAGAGTCACAAATTCAAGATGAAGTGGGTGCTTTCATCGACTTGGTGTTTGCAACGTACAAGAAATTCGGCTTTGAAGAAGTGATTATCTTTTTATCGGATCGTCCAAAGCAGAGAGTGGGTACGGATGAGCAATGGACAAAAGCAGAGACATCTTTGCATGAGGCTTTAAAAGGTAAAGATTTAACGTATGGCCTTAATCCTGGTGAAGGTGCCTTTTACGGCCCTAAAATTGAGTTCTCTTTGAAGGATTGTTTGGGCAGGGTCTGGCAGTGTGGTACGATTCAGGTTGATTTCTCTATGCCAGGTCGTTTGGGTGCGGAATACATTGCTGAAGATAACAGTAAAAAGACACCTGTGATGTTACACAGGGCGATTTTGGGCTCTTTGGAGCGTTTCATTGGTATTCTGATTGAGGAATATGAGGCTAAGTTTCCATTTTGGTTGGCGCCTGTGCAGGCTGTAGTGTGTAATATTTCAGAAAAACAAAGTGAATATGTAGACGAAATCACTAAAAAAATGCGCGCGGCAGGCTTCAGGATAGAATCGGACTTGCGTAATGAGAAGGTCGGCTATAAGGTGCGCGCCCATACCTTGCAACGTGTACCTTTCATTTTGGTGGTAGGTGAGCGTGAAATGCAAGAAGGAACTATATCTGTACGTACCCAAAGTGGTGAAGATGTAGGTACCCAAAGTGTGGAAACATGGATTTCAAACATGCAAAACATGGAAAAAGAATACAAATAAGCTTATGAAAGCGACATTGGTTGGGAGTTACTTATCGCCAAGAAAGAATTAGCAGTAAATCATGATATTGAAGCAGCAGAAGTCCGAGTGATTGGGCATGATGCTGAACAAATTGGCGTTTTAAGCCGTTTGGATGCGATTGCAAAAGCAGAGTCTGTTGGGCTTGATTTGATTATGATGTCACCCAACGCCAAGCCGCCTGTTTGTAAAATCATGGATTATGGCAAGTATAAGTACGACCAAAGCAAAAAAGCCAATGAAGCCAAGAAGAAACAGCATGTGATTCAAATCAAAGAAGTGAAGGTTAGAGCAAGTACAGACCAACACGACTTGGAAGTGAAGCTTAGAAATGTTCGTAAGTTTTTGGAAGAAGGCAACAAAGTAAAAGTATCTTTGCGCTTCCGTGGACGTGAAATGGCGTATACGGGTAAAGGTACGGAGCAGTTGAAACATATTGCTGAAGAAGTAAAGGAATTGGGCAAACCTGAAAAAATGCCTAACATGGAAGGACGGCAAATGATCATGGTCATTAACCCGTTGAAGAAATAGAGGTTTATATAGTTATGCCTAAGATGAAGACACATAGTGGTGCTGCAAAACGTTTTTCGAAAACTGGAAGCGGCAAATGGAAGCGTAATAAAGCAAACGCTCAACACATTTTGACCAAGAAATCACCGAAGCGTATTCGTGGTTTCCGTGGTACAACATTGGTTGCACCGTCAGATGTTAAAGCCTTGAACCGTTTGGTTCCTGGCCGCTGATCGCTTAAGTTAAAGATAGGAGAAAGATATGCCTCGCGTAAAATCAGGTGTTCAGGCGCATGCTCGTCATAAGAAAGTTATTAAAGCTGCAAAAGGTTATTACGGTCGTCGTAAGAGCTGTTTCCGTGTAGCTACCCAAGCGGTAGATAAAGCACGTCAATATGCTTATCGTGACCGTAAAGTTAAAAAGCGTGATTTCCGCAGCTTGTGGATTGTCCGCATCAATGCTGCAGCACGTTTGAATGGCTTGAGCTATTCACGTTTCATGCATGGCTTGACTCAAGCTGGCATTGAAGTGGATAGAAAAGTATTGGCTGATATTGCGGTTCGTGACGCAGATGGCTTTGCTAAACTTGCTGAATCAGCAAAAGCAAATATTCAATAATATTTCACCGACTATAGTCGGTTTGTAAGTGTGAAAGTGGCAGGGCTGTGATGGCTCTGCCATTTTTGTTTGTCTTGAATGGGGTGTGGGTCATGAGTGAAATTGATGCGTTAAAAGGTGAGTTAGAAGTGCTGCAAGAAAAAGCATTGGCGTCCTTTTTAAAAGCGGCAGACTTAACAGCCTTGCAAACTTTACGCGTGGCCTACCTTGGTAAAAAAGGTGAGTTGACCAGCGTACTTAAAGGCGTGGGTAAACTTGCCCCAGCAGACAGACCTGTAATTGGGCAGTTTGTAAATGCAACCAAAGCTGCATTGGCAGAAGCCTTGGATGCAGCAGAAGTATTGCTTGCAGTTAAAGAGAAACAGCAACGTATCGAAGCTGAGCGCCTTGATGTTACCTTGCCTGGTCGCAGTGCCACACGCGGTGTTTTGCATCCTGTGCAGCAAGGTTTGAATGAAATGACTGCGATTTTCGCGCAAATGGGTTTCGCGATTGCCGAAGGGCCTGAAATCGAAGATGAGTTTCATAATTTTGATGCCCTAAATATACCACAAGAACACCCTGCACGCGCCATGCACGACACCTTCTTTTTCGAGTCTTCTGGCGAGCAACAAGCCAAGCTTTTGCGCACCCATACTTCACCCGTACAAATCCGCACCATGCAAGCTTGCATCGCCAGTGGTGGCAAGCCGCCTTTGGCTGTGGTTGCACCTGGGCGCGTATATCGGTGCGACTATGATGTCACCCACTCACCCATGTTTCATCAAGTCGAAGTATTTAAAGTGGATAAAGATGTGTCTTTGGCGCACCTCAAAGGTGTACTGCAACACTTTTTGTCGGCTTATTTTGAAAAAGAAGTATCGATTCGCTTGCGCCCCCATTATTTTCCTTTCACTGAGCCTTCTGCGGAAGTGGATATTGGTTGTGTTTTTTGTGCAGGCAAAGGTTGTCGTATTTGTAAGGGTAGCGGCTGGGTTGAAGTCTTGGGTAGCGGTATGATTCATCCGAATGTGTTAAAATCAGTGGGCATAGACTCAGAAATATATTCTGGTTTTGCTTTTGGCTTGGGTGTGGAGCGTTTGGTCATGCTCAAACATGGTATTCCCGATTTAAGGTTGTTTTTTGAAAACGATGTACGATTTTTGCGCAGGATGGGGGCAAATACATGAAAATTCCTTTTTCTTGGTTAAAAGAACATACGCCTTTAGAGAAATCGCCGCAGCAAACAGCGGATGATTTGGTGCGTTTAGGGCATGAAGTGGAAGGTATTGAAACACCACGTGCGGCGGTTAAAGGTGTGCGCGTAGGTTTGATTCTTTCTCTGCTTCCACATCCCGATGCGGACAAATTGAAATTGTTGCAGATTGATATTGCTGAAGCCGAGCCTTTGCACATTGTTTGCGGCGCATCCAACATGGTTGCGGGTGATAAAATACCTGTGGCAACCGTTGGTACATCTTTGCCCAATGGTTTAAAGATTAAAAAAGGTAACATTCGTGGACAAGCCAGCTTTGGCATGTGTTGTTCAGAAGAAGAGTTAGGATTAGCCGAAAGCGCTGATGGTTTGTTGATTCTAGCTGCTGATGCAAGGGTTGGCATGGAAATCGGCGAATATTTGCAGTTTGAAGAAGCGGTGTTGGACTTGGACATTACACCCAACCGTGGCGATTGCATGAGTGCACGTGGTTTGGCGCGTGATTTGGCGGCTGATGCTGATTTGCCCTTAATTGCGCCTGATGATGAAGCCATCACCAGCGATGAATCGCTTGCTTTGCCCGTAGTCAGCGTTGCAGACAGCGATGCTTGCCCGCTTTACAGCGCACGTCATATTGAAGGTGTTGCCATCACCAGCTCACCAGAATGGATGCAAACACGGTTAATTGCTGCTGGCTTGCGCCCTATCAATGGTGTGGTGGATGTGTTGAACTATACCATGCTTGATTTGGGACAACCCATGCATGCTTTTGATGCTGCGAGCTTGCAAGGCGACATTCAAGTGCGTCCAGCGACCGCAGGCGAAAGCTTTTTGGCACTGGATGGGCGTGAAGTGAATCTGCAAGATGGTGATTTGGTGATTGCCGATGATACATCTGTCATCGCCTTGGCTGGTATCATGGGTTCAGAGCCTACTGGAGTGACGAACAAGACCACCTCCGTCATTTTAGAATCAGCAGCCTTTAAAGCCGCTAAAATAAGCACCACACGCCGCACTTGCGGCTTAGTTTCGGATTCATCCATGCGTTTTGAGCGTGGGGTTGACCCTGCTATGATTGAAGTTGCCATGAATCAGGCGACGTCGTTCATTTTGGACTTATTTGGCGGCAAAGCCAGTGCGGTCACACAAGTTGGTGATGCGGCTGGCTTGATCAAAAACAGGTCAATCACCGTGGATATGCGCCGTGTTGTATCGCGTTTGGGTGTTAGCGTGCCTGCAGAAGCTGATTTGGTATTGCAGCGTATGGGTTTTGGCTTGCAGCGTGATGGCGACATCTTGCAGGTGTCTGTGCCAAGCCATAGGCATGATGTATCGCTGTTTGAAGATATTTCCGAAGAATATGCGCGGGTGATTGGCTTTGACAACATCCCTGCTGTGATGCCTGCGCTTACTACCATCCAACCGAGAAAAATCGACAATAGCATGAGCAGTGCCGTGGGTTTAGGTTTTATCCAAGTGATTAACTACGCCTTTATTTCAGCCGCTGAACAACGTTTATTCACC
>JAUZQU010000085.1 GCA_030950835.1 Mariprofundaceae bacterium
TCCCCTTGAGTTCCGATGTAACCATGAGCTAAGCGTACAGTTTTCCTGACTTAATATGATGATAGACCCGACCCCTTTTCTTTTGCGACCCCTTTTCTTTTGTCTCAGTCACTAAGACTCGTATATCCGCCTGTTATACCATTATTACACTCGTTAGCAATTTCCTCTCTACATATCTCCGCTGCTCTATTCCATTCATCATCACAATGACATGCTTGAATGGGCTCACTACTTTTTCTGGCTAAACACCTCTTGCAATAAACTTTGCAACTGTTCAGGTAGATAAGGTTTCTGGATAAAACCTGCCAAACCTTTGCCCGTAAAACGTTGCGTAGCGTCTTGTTCATTATAGCCAGAAGACAAGATGACCACCACATCAGGGTTGATGCGCCTTAACTCGCGGAAGGTCGCTTCGCCATCGAGTTTAGGCATAGTCATGTCCAACAAGACAAATTGGATGCGCTCCTGATGTTCTTGATACAAAGCTACCCCTTCGAGACCATCTTGGGCGCTTAAAACATGTTCAAAACCGATGTCCCGCAAAATCGAGGCTGCGGTATCGCGGATGACTTCCTCATCATCGACCACCAACACTGCACCATGAATATCTAAATCTGTATGGATGGCTTGGATAGGTGTGGGAAGTGGTTGGCTGCTGGAATCCACGGCAGGCAACAGGATTTTGAAGGTAGTGCCACGCCCTGGTTCAGAATATACTTTTAAGGCACCACTATGACCACGGATAATGCCCAGCACAGCGCTCATACCCAAACCTCGGCCCGTGAATTTGGTGGTGAAAAAGGGGTCAAACATCTTTTGCATGGTCTCTTTATCCATGCCGCAACCATTGTCGCTGACTTCTAAAGTGACAAAATTACCTGCTTCTAAGTTTTCATCGCTAAAGGTTGTTTGCAGGTAGGTTCTATCGGCATGGAAGACACTGGTGGCAATCGAAATGATGCCACTGCGCCCATCAATGGCTTCATTGGCATTGGTGATTAAATTCATCACCACCTGCTGAATTTGCGCCACATCAACCTCAACCAAAGGAATACCTTCAATCATGTCATAACGAATCACCACATTTTTAGCGATGGAAACCTCAAGTAATGCCGCCATATCGGTGACCAAGGTTGGCAAATGAATATGTTTGATGACAAAACGCCCTTTGCCTGAATATGCCAACATCTGCTTGCATAATGCCGCCGCTTTGTCGCTGGCATTAACAATACGGGTTAAATGTTCTGTGGCAGGGTGGGTATCTTCCATGCGTCGTCTGGCTAAGCCTGCATTACCCATGATGGCGGTGAGAATATTGTTAAAGTCATGGGCAATGCCACCAGCCAACACGCCCAAACTTTCAAGGCGCTGTGTATGTTCTATTTTGCTTTGCATATCTTTTTCTTCGCGTAAGTCGCGGGCAATCAATGAGAAATAATTGTCTTCACCAGCCGTGTTTGAATGATACATCAAGACAATAGACATGGGAATATCACTACCATCAGGGTGTAAAAAGATGGATTCTCCACGCCAGCTACCTTTCGCCATGGCATGAGGCATCATGTGCTGGCGAATATGCTCATTTTCAAGAGCGGGGTGGAAGTCAACAATACGTTTTTGGCTTAAATCTTTATCCAAGGCTAACTCAAACAAGTTGCGCCCTGCGGCATTCATATAACTGATATGCCCATCTGCAGTTGCCATAGCCACTAAATCAGTGGTGCTTTCAATCAAACGCACCATTTTACCATGGTCACGCTGGATTTTTTTCAACTCAGAGACATCACGCCCATACACATGCACATCATCATGTTTGGTGCCTTGAAAATATAAAATATAATGAGAGCCTTCAAAAACAAGATCCATAGCATGTTCTGCCTTCTCGCTTCTCGCCCGTTCACAATACGATAACCATAGGCTAGGGGCAATATCGTCCAACATGATATGTAAAGCCGTTAAAAGCTGTTGTGCAGGGGGATTGGCGTATGCAATTTGGTGATTGGCATTGATGAACAATACGGGATTAGGGTTTTCTTCTGGGAAATTAGCCAATAAACGCAGTTGTTCCTGATCGCTTCGTTGCCGACGTTCATGGGTTTTAAGCAAGAGAAGGATGCTGAGCAAAGCCAATAATAATAAGGCACCTAAAATATATTGCATGCGTTTAAAAACGTTGAAATCTTGCAGCATGAGTGTATGAATATGTTGTCGAATCATGTTGGCATCGTGGCTGAAAGCATCAAATGTAGCATCAAACTGCTGATCAATTTCAGAACCAGCACGGGAAGATTGAGTGGCGTTGTTATGTTGGTAAAGCTGATAACGACGCTTGGCAATCATACGGAATTGATGCAGGTGAAGTTGTAAGTTTTGAATGTGTTTTTTTGTTTCTGCATGGTCTACACCTGCAAAAACGATGCCGTCTATGCTTGCGCCTTGGAGTAAGTTGTTGGTATGAAAGTCAGCCAAGTCCAAATGTTGCCAAACATCAGTCTCAATGTCTTGCCCTGTATCCCCTGAAACAATTTCTTCAAACCACAAATGTGCCGTAGTACCTTCGACTTTAACGCTCACCGCCGCATTGATCCATGCGGTATATTGGGTTGTTAAACGCTCGTTGATGACAGAGGAAAAACCAGTGCCCAGCAACATGGCTAAAAACAATAATAAAGCATATATACGCATCGCGTGATAAGAGCCAATGAAACGTAAAAAGTTCGATTGCATAAGCAACATCCTTAAAACAGAAAGACATAACTTAGCAGTTTATCACATATTATCTATGTCTAATATGTCTAATCGGTACTCGGCATATCATGAGAAGCAACTGTTGGGCGGACATAAAGGATGTTCATCATGAATAACAAAACCATCAGCCATACCCAAGGTGAGCTTTGGCTGGCAGGTGTTAAACATGATTGGGCAGCGGGGCTGTCTTCTGCGGTGCTGCTGTTCAGACTAGGGCTGGTTGTGATGGCTTTTGGTGTAGCAAGTACGGCAGGATCAACGATGATACCATTGCTGATACCATCTTCATCGCCAGATCCACCATCGGTTAAGCTGATGATAAGCCCAGTATGTTCAGCATTAAAACTGGTATGTTCACTGGCTTGCCATTGGTAATGATTAAGCTTTAACCAAGCAACATCATCGGCTAAGACATGGGGGGTAAGTAGCTGTACTTGGGTGCTTTGACCTACTTGCAAGGCATGAATTTCAAAAGCAAAATAACTTCCTTCAACATCAAAACTTTGCGGTGCATACAAGCCTGTTTCAGCAAATGATGGTGCTTGCACTTGGCTTAACTCACCATCACCAAGCATGATGAAAGCATATCTTCCATCGAGATTGCTCCAAGTAGCGACGCGGCTTGAAAAAGCATCATCAATACCATCATGGTCAAGGTCAAAACCCAATTCTTGGCTGTCAGCAATGCCATCGCCATCACTATCTAAAGATGAGTCATGGATATCACCTTCAGCAAAGGTATATACTTCTTGTACATCAGCTTGCATACGACGGGTGAAAGCGATGTTGAGGGTGTGTGAAGAGCCTAAAGCAATATGCGGGTCTCTGTCCATGTGGTTAGGGTCTGCGGATACATTCACGGCGTTGCTCCACAAACCATTGGCTTCATGTTGTGCTACATAAATCTCGGAATCAATGCCTGTTTTTTGTTGCCAAGCCACTGCCCAAGTATTGTTGCTTAAAGTGACTAAGGATGGTTGGTGTACCATGTCACCTGCATCGGGAAGTAGGTGTAAAGGATGGGTGATATGTCCTGAAATGGCATCCCATGCTTGGCTCCAAACTTGGCTATGCGCTTGGCTACCCCAGCCTGTGAAGGCAAGGGCGATTTCTTCATGGTTCAAGGCATCAACAGCGATGTGTACAGCGGCTTCTTGAAAGAAAGGAGCAGCGATGTCTGCGATAACAGTCATACTCTGGCTCCAAGTGATGTTATCAGCACTATGACGCGCAACAATTTGCCAAGTATTACCAGCACGTTCACTCCAGATGATGCTTTGTAAACCTGAATCATGTTGTACCAGAGCAGCATCACCGACCAAAGCTTGTGTATCGCTGATGAATATAGGCTTAGACCAACCTGTGGCATTGCCGATGAGCAGGTGTAGTGCGCCTTCTACCAATTTATTATGGGTAGGGGAGGTTGCCAAGACCATGATATGTCCAGTAGTTGAAGTGTTTACCCCAACGATGTTCCAGTTTGCGAGCGGCCACACATGTGGCAAAGCACTCCAACTACCAGAGATGTTGGCGGCTTGAAACAACATCGGTGTTTGACCGTTGCCCCAAGCAAGCAGCAAAGAGGATGAAGCCAAATAGGCTTGCGTTCTTTGGCTGTGCGCCATGTTTTGTTCGATAAGTGGAGTAGAGTTCCAAGATATACCATCATTCAACGACTGCCAAACCGACATACCCTGTGCATCAGCCGCAGCGACCATGATATGTTGTGGGCTCAATACCAATGGTGCTTTGTTGCCACCATAATGGGCAGTGCTGCTTTGGGTTGAAGCGGTGGGCAGTTGATGTTGTTCCCAAGCTTGGGCATAAGTTGCGCCAAATATAAGCATCATCATTATAATGCTTAGTTGAAAAGTGTGGTGGTGGTTTAAAGGTAAAGTGAACATAGTTGTCTCCTACATGTGTTTTTTAAGACCGCTCGCAACAGTCATAAGATATGTATCGACAGCCATGATTTTTTCAACGTAGGTGGTTGGCGTATTCGGGGCTAAGGATTTTCCTTATTCTTCGGTTAGTGTTGGTTTTTTTTCAAAAGAGGTGATGCAGTTGAATGCCGAAATAGCTAAGGATTCTGAAAAAACCAAAGGATTCGAATTGAAGACATACCAACGTGCAGCAGCACAGCAGTTGTCTACTTTACTGCCAACATACGGCATGGAACAATATCAAGGGCAACTGATGGATGCGTTTGCTGTGGGTTGGCAAAAAATCTTCAAACATGGTGATTTACCACGTTGGCAAGCTGGGCTTGAGGCATTGCCTGATGTGTTCGTGGATGATGTGGCATGTGAACATGAAGTGCGTATTGCTGATGCCAAGGCAAGCAACATGTCATCCCAAGCTGTAGAACAAGCGCTCAAAGCTATGCATCCTTGGCGCAAAGGTCCATTTGAGGTGTTTGGTGTACACATTGATACAGAATGGCGTTCAGATTGGAAGTGGCAGCGTTTACAACAGCACATTCAGCCTTTAAAGGGGCGTATTGTGCTCGATATTGGTTGTGGTTCGGGTTATCATATGTGGCGCATGTGGGGGCAAAAGGCAGACTTGGTGCTGGGCATAGACCCTACACCCTTGTTCTCGCTTCATTTTGCGACCATCAAACGTTATCTGCCTACTGCGCCAGTTTGTTTGCTGCCTACGGGCATTGATGAGATGCCTGAAAATATGGCAAGTTTTGATACTGTATTCTCTATGGGTATTTTGTACCACAGACGCGAACCTTTGGAACACTTGTTTAAAATTAAAGGTTTGCTTCAAAAAGGCGGTGAGCTGGTATTGGAAACATTGGTGGTGGATGGTGATGAACATACATGTTTGATGCCATCGGGAAGGTATGCCAAGATGCGTAATGTATGGTTTATTCCTTCGGTAAAAATGCTTACGATATGGCTGCAACGCGCTGGTTTTTCCAATATTCGTTGCGTGGATGTGTGTAGCACCAGTATAGAAGAGCAACGCCCTACAGACTGGATGCAGTTTGAGTCTTTACCCCACTTTTTAGACCCCGATGATGCCAGTAAAACCATAGAAGGTTATGCCGCACCCAAGCGGGCTGTCATGTTGGCGAATGTATCATAAATATAGGTATCATCAGAGGAAGATAAACGACGCATATGGATATTTTCACCGGTAAACGCAGCAAAAAAGGACAAGCCGAATTGGCTTGGCGACATCAAGCACTTTCCACCCACGACCCACTTGCCGCTTGGCAAGGTGTGTTGACGGCACGCGGTTTGCATGAATCAGATGCTTTTTTTAACCCTGCATTAAGTGGGCTTCCTGATCCGTTTTTGATGGTAGATATGGATAAAGCAGCCCAGAGACTCGCTGATGCGGTTCAAAACAAGGAAAAAATGCATGTCTTTGGTGATTTTGATTGCGATGGGGTAAGTGGTACGTCGATTTTGGTGGATGCATTGTCTGCGGCGGGGGTTGATGTCATGTATTCGATTCCGCATCGTGCAGATGATGGGCATGGTATTGGTGTGGATGCAGTGCGTGCGGCACATCAAGCAGGGGTGACGCTGGGTTTAAGCGTGGATACGGGAACTACATGTTTGGCGGCAAGTGATGAAGCCATAACATTGGGTTTTGATTTGATGATTACCGACCACCATTTGCCTGATGCAGTGTTGCCTAAGGCTTTTGCTTTGCTGAACCCTGCACGCCAAGATTGTGGTTTTGCTGACCGTGTGTTGTGTGGTACGGGCGTGGCATTTTTTCTTTTGATGGCAACATGGAAAGTATTGAGTGGGCGTGGACAACGACCAGCCTATGATTTAAAACAACTGTTGGACCGTGTTGCTATGGCAACGGTTGCCGATGTGATGGAATTGCGCGGTGTTAATCGAATTTTAGTTCATCACGGCTTACAACAACTCAAAACATCGCCTTCGATTGGTATGTCTGCCCTGATGGACAGTGCTAGAGTGAAACGACAACGTATTTCTACGGAAAGTTTCGGGTTTTATATGGCACCTCGCATCAATGCTGCTGGGCGTATGCGTCATGGTGAAGAAGCGATGCGTTTGTTGTGTTGCCAAGACCCTGATGAGGCTGTGTTGCTGGCAAAAGGTTTGGACAACTGCAACCAAGAGCGGCGAAAAATTGAAACGGATACCTACAAAGAAGCAGTGGGTAAACTGCAAGACCTGCAGACGAACAGCCGCAGCTCAAGTCAGGAAGAATTTGAAATATTAGCCGTGTACGACAACCATTGGCATGCAGGTGTAGTGGGTTTGGTGGCAGGTCGTTTGGCAAGGCAACATGGGCGACCTGCGGCGGTAGGTTTTGTGGATAATGATAACAATATTCGTGTGTCATTGCGTGGTAAAGCAGGTTTTCATGTGGGTGATTTATTGCATGCTTGTGCCGAACATTTGTCAGGTTTTGGTGGGCATGCTGGTGCAGGCGGGGGCACGGTCAAAGCGGCAAGCTGGAATGCTTTTGTCTTGGATTTCACCAAAGCAGTGCAACAGCAACAGCGTGATGGTGGCGTGAACAACCATTTGTTGATTGATGGTGTGCTGACTTTAGAGGCATTGCATATTGGTTTAGCCAGACGGTTGCAGAAGTTTGAACCTGTGGGTCATGGTAACCCTGCTTGTTTGTGGTTGCTGCCTGAAGTGCAGGTATTGGAAATGAAGAAACTCAAAGGTGGTGTGCTGCGGTTACGCCTTGGTGATGATACTAGTTTTGCCAATGCCGTGGTATTTGGCGGCAGTGCTTTAGAGGAAGACTTACAAGCGGGTTTAACTGTCTCTTTATTAGGAAAACTACAGCCTGATGACTTTAGAGGCGGTGATGCGGTGCAATTTGTGGTGGAAGATGTGCTGGTATGAGTGTGTTGGACATGGATAGCGCAAAGAAGACACAAAAAAGGGCTGCCTAAGCAACCCTTTTTTTAAACTGATGATTTTATAAGAAGTTACTTCAAGTTGATTGAGGTAACTGCAAACAAAAACGTATTAAGCAGCCATTGCTTTGATGCTAGCATTCAAACGAGAAATGCGGCGAGAAGCTTGTTTGGCATGAATAATATTTTTTTGACCTGCACGCGCCAAGAAAGATGTTGCTTGTAAAAAAGCATCTTGAGCAACGTCTTGTTGACCCGATGCGATGGCATCGTGTACACGTTTTAGTGCTGTGCGCATACTTGATTTTTCTGCACGGTTACGGTCACGTTTTTTGATATCTTGACGTGCGCGTTTTAATGATGAGACATGATTAGCCAATGTATAAACTCCTCAAACATAACACCACTTTTAGCAATGGAGCATGCGAATTGGTCGCGAACCATAGAAATTGTACGCTGAATGTCAATGTTTTATTTCATCTTGTAGGTGTAAAACAGGCATACCCACTTTTTGAGGTGGTCGCTGAGCAAAAGTGTGGGTTAAAAAATGACTATTTCACTTTGAACTTACACAGGAATAAGTAAGATTGAGCTATGTCTAAGAACAGGGTGATCGGTTCTTTTTGGCTTTCGGCTAATGTTTGGCTAAGGAGATTGTATGCCACATCTTGTATTGATTGATGGTCCTAACTATGTGTTTCGCGCGTTTCATGCGGTTAAACATAATTTAAGCAATTCCAAAGGGCAGCCGACCAATGCTGTGTTTGGTTATGTGCAGATGATTCGTGGTATTGTTAAAGACTTAATGCCGACCCATGTTGCGGTCGTTTTTGACCCCAAAGGCGGCACGTTTCGTAATCAAATGTATGACCAATACAAAGCACACCGCCCTCCCATGCCTGAAGATTTGGCAGCGCAATGGCAATATGTGTTTGAAGTGACGGATGCTTTTAATTTGCCGCGTGTATGTGTACAAAACTATGAAGCAGATGATGTGATTGCAACCTTAGCCAGACAAGCTGAAGCCAAAGATTGGGATGTGACGATTGTGTCTACCGATAAAGATTTGATGCAATTGGTGGGCGATAAAATTTGGATGTTGGACACCATGCGGCGTAAGGAATATGGCTTGGATGAAGTCAAAGAGAGGTGGGGCGTAGAG
>JAUZQU010000086.1 GCA_030950835.1 Mariprofundaceae bacterium
TCTTTGCTTAAACCCAAAGTTGTGTGGTTGGTGCTACTTCCTGTATCTGGAGAGTTAATACCAAAAGCAAGAGAAGCATCAAACATATCCGCTACAGTAGTTCCAGCACCCAGTTCCGTATAAAGATTCTTGGCATCTGAATTATAATAAGCGGTTAATGAAGCAATACCAAAAGAACCACCTGCATACAATTCATTGAAATCCAATGCCGAATCCGTATATGTATAAGCGATATAACCTACAGAATAACCAATGTCACCAGCTTCGCCTGAGTAATCTACCGTGAAATCAACTTCAGTCTCAGCGCCTGTACCAACATCCACACCTGTTGCAAACCAAACATTTGCAGAAAAACCGTTGCCCGCATCAATACCAGCATCACCTTGTACAGAAAGGTCATTGTTTACTGACTGTGCATCACCACGCCAGATATATTGGCTTTGTACACCAATGTCATAAAAAGGGGTTACGCCGTCTGCATGTGCAGTTGCGCTTACGCCCATAAGGCCCATGCCCATCATCAATGCCATTGCATAGCTTGTTAATTTATTCATGTTATTCACCTTCTCCATTTTTAATTGATGAACTGTTCAGTTCATTGTAATATCCTCTTAAGCACCTCCTGTGCCAAATATACTTTCAAGGTAAATGCAGGGTTTATTTCTTCACTTTCGCTATATCATGCCTATTATTTAATCTCATGGTGGCTATATATTAGGCATGATTTAGAGCTGATATTCACGTTAGGCTTAGAAAAGGCATAAAAAAAAACCGCCCATATTCGCATATGGGCGGTTTTAAAACATAATACATGACCTCTACATATCCATGTAAAAGTTTTTTCTTTGTAAGCTGGCTTAGTTTTTCTCTTTATCTACGATTTTATTGATCCAAGGCATCATAGAGCGAAGTTTCTCACCTGTTTTCTCGATAGGATGATTGGCGTTGTTACGACGTGCCGCAGTCATCGAAGCATAGTTGCTTGCGCCTTCAAGGATGAATTGTTTAGCATATTCACCAGACTGGATGTTCGCCAAGCATTCTTTCATCGCTTTGCGTGATTCATCATTGATGATTTTAGGGCCAGTCACATATTCGCCATATTCAGCGTTGTTGGAGATGGAATAGTTCATGTTGGCGATGCCACCTTCATACATCAAATCCACAATCAACTTCAATTCGTGCAAACATTCAAAATATGCCATTTCAGGCGCATAACCCGCTTCAGTTAATGTTTCAAAACCCGCTTTGACCAACTCAACCGCGCCACCACAAAGCACAGCTTGCTCACCAAACAAATCCGTTTCTGTTTCATCTTGGAAAGTCGTTTCGATAATGCCCGTACGACCGCCACCAATAGCAGAGGCATACGACAAACAAATCGCTTTGGCATCGCCAGTTGCATCTTGATGAATGGCAATCAAATCAGGAATACCACCGCCACGCACAAATTCAGAGCGCACCGTATGCCCAGGTGCTTTAGGCGCAATCATCACCACATTCAAATCCGCACGCGCGTTGACTTGATTATAATGCACAGCAAAACCGTGGGCAAATGCCAAAGTAGCACCTTGTTTGATGTTGGGCTCAATTTCTTCTTTATACAACACCGATTGAAATTCATCAGGCGTAAGAATCATCACCACATCAGAAGCTGCAACAGCGTCTGCCACGTTGCTTACTTTCAAACCATGCGCTTCAGCTTTGGCTACAGATGCAGAGTTTGCCCTAAGACCAACCACCACATCAACACCAGAATCGTTCAAGTTGGTGGCGTGTGCATGTCCTTGTGAACCATAACCAATAATAGCAACTTTTTTGCCTTTGATGATGGATAAATCTGCGTCTTTATCGTAATAAACGTTTAATGCCATGGAAAAACTCCTTATTGATGGGTACTTCTCAAAAATATTGGTCGCGCATCCTAACCAGAACAGGTTAAAAATCCAGTTGTGCGCCAGTTTCTCGCCACATTGGCATTAGATATGCATCATACAGTTGCATATTGGGCTTGTTTAAGCTTAACTACGCTTACATCCATAAAAGTAAGCATAATGAGGGTAAAAGTATTGATGCAACATGATAATCTGGCCGTTTTAATCATTGATGACTCTGAAGATGATGCTTTGTTATTACAAAGGCAGCTAAGCAAGGCTTTTGCCTCCGTACAGATGACCCGCCTTGAAGATCAGCAGCGCTTAGAGCAGGTATTACAACAGCAAACATGGGATATTATTTTATGTGACATCAAAATGCCTGCTTTGGATGTCGTCAGTGTCTTAAACATTCTCAAAACACAGCATATTCAGACCCCTTTGATTGTAGTTTCAGGGCATGTCGCCATGGAAGATGCCGTGGATTTAATGCATCATGGTGCTACTGATTTCGTGCGTAAAGATGATCATATTCGTTTGATTCCAAGTGTAGAGCGTGCTTTAACAGAAGTGCAGAACCAACGGGAAAAACAACAAGCGATTGCCGACTTACACCTCGCCAAAGAAGCTGCTGAACACGCCAACAAAGCCAAGTCTGATTTTTTAATGGTGATGAACCATGAACTACGCACCCCCTTACACGGCATCATTGGTATGTTGGATTTATTGGCTGAAGACACCCAGCTTTGGCAAGAAGAGCAGCGCGATTTTCTGCAAACCGCACGCTGTTCATCCAAATCTTTACGCATCCTTATCAATGACATTCTTGACTTAACCGCTGCTGAAACAGGCAATTTACACATCAACCATGCCCAATTTGACCTTCCAGCCTGTTTAGAGGGTGCTTTAGCCCCATTTTTGATTGCTGTAAATGCCAAAGGTTTATCTTTTGAGCTGCAAATCAAGCAACTGCCCCGTTTGGTTTTGGGTGATGAGGCGCGTATTCGGCAGGTGGTCTTAAATTTGGTGGGTAATGCCATGAAGTTTACCGATGAAGGCAGCATACGTTTGCTCGCTGAAATGCGGGTGAATGGTTCGGGGCAAGAGTGTTTGCATTTTTCTGTTGAAGATACGGGCTACGGCATTTCCCCCCAACGTTTGGACGAAGTGTTTCAGCCTTTTGTCCAGTTTGAGAACACGGGCAAAGAGCAACAAGTCGGCACAGGTTTAGGCACTTCCATCGTCAAACAATTTGTGGAAATGATGGGCGGACAAGTGTGGGTGAAAAGTGCTTTGGGTGAAGGTTCATGTTTCTCTTTTGAGGTTCCTTTGCAAGTGGTCAACGCTGAACATGCCGCCAAAGTGGAATATGTAAGCCATCGTTTTAAAACAGGTGAACATCATATATTACCACAAGCGCCCAGCCCCACCGTGCAACACATAGCAACACCTTCCCAACAAA
>JAUZQU010000087.1 GCA_030950835.1 Mariprofundaceae bacterium
GGCAAAGGCACTTGGGATGAAGCCTTGTTTAATACGGTAGCGATTGCGACAACCACGGGTTTTGCGGTGAGTGATTATGGGCTTTGGCCACCGGGTACGGCAATGTTGTTATTATTGGCGATGTTTGTCGGTGCTTGTGCAGGTTCAACGGGTGGTGGCATGAAAGTGGTGCGGGTCTTGTTGCTGTTTAGGCAAGGAAAACGCGAGATTCGCCGCTTGATTCATCCACATGGGGTGATTCATGTCAAAATTGGTGAACAACGGGTGCAAGGCACGGTAGTGGAAGCATTGTGGGGATTTTTTGTGCTGTATATGGTGTGTTTTGCCATTGTAGCGACCTTGGTTGCCATGTCAGGTGTGGATTTGACCACCTCCATTTCAGCCGCTGCAGCGTGTATTACCAACACAGGGCCGGGCTTTGGTGATGTTGGCCCTGCCTCCACTTATGCCTCGTTACCCGATACTGCCAAAGGTGTGTTGATGTTTGGCATGATTTTAGGACGTTTAGAGATTTTTACATTTTTTGTGCTGCTGGTGCCTGAATTCTGGCGGAAATGAAGGTGTTTTGGCGCTACGCGAAAATAGGTAAAAAGTGACTTCGTATTCAGGTTGTTTTTTGCTGAGCTTGGCTGGTTTGGGAGCAAGGTGATGGTGAAGGCATTTTCAGAAGATGAGCGAGAAGCGGTGTATCGGGTGATTGCTGAACGACGGGATATGCGTCATTTTGCCCAAGGCGTGGTGGATGAAGATGTGTTGAAGCGTATTTTAGAAGCTGCACACGCTGCCCCTTCGGTGGGTTTGATGCAGCCTTGGCGTTTTGTGCGGATTAAAAAATCAACGTTGCGCGAACAGCTGATTGATTTAGTAAAGCAGGAAAAAATCCAAACTTCTGAACAGATGGATGAACGTAAAGCTGACTTCATGAAATTGAAAGTGGAAGGTATGCGGGACTGTGCGGAGTTAATTGCAGTGGTGTTGGCGCCAGATGACGGCACGATATTTGGTCGCCGTACTATGCCTGAAGAAATGGCGCTGTGTTCCACCTCGTGTGCGATTCAGAATATGTGGTTGTCAGCTAGGGCAGAGAATCTGGGTATGGGTTGGGTGTCTTTTTTTCAACCTGAAGATGTAGCTGCTTTGTTGCAATGCCCAGCAGGGGCAAAACCGATTGCTTTATTGTGTTTAGGCCCTGTAGATCACTTTTACGATAAACCGATGTTGGAAATGGAAGATTGGCGATTTCGCAAGAATATGGCTTCAGTATTGGCGGAAGATGTGTATCCAGAGGATTAACAGATGGCGGTAAGTTTGATTTTGGGTGGGGCGCGTAGTGGTAAATCCAAATGGGCAGAGAAAACGGCTTTGCTTACGGGTTTAACGGTGAACTATGTGGCAACTGCACCATATATTGAAGGGGATGTGGATTGGCAAAAGCGTATTGCTTTACACCAATCCCAACGACCAAAAATATGGGAAACCATTGAAGAACCACTGGCGATTCAAGCTTTATGTGCGGCGGATACGGAGCGGCAGTGTATATTGGTGGACTGTTTGAGTTTATGGTTAAGTAATCTTATTTTTGCTGAAATGGATGTGCTCGCTGAAATCGACACCTTTTTGGCTGCCTTGAAGATGAGTAAACATGAAGTCATACTTGTTTCGAATGAATTGGGCTTGGGTTTGGTGCCTGAGACAAAATTAGGGCGTGACTTTAGAGATGCGCAAGGATTGCTGAATCAAAAGGTGGCGCAAGTTGCTGATGTGGTGACTTTGCTTGTGGCAGGTTTGCCGATGAATTTGAAGTGAGCACAAAAAAAGGCGCTGTTCGTGAGAACAACGCCTTTTCAAGATGTTTAACGGAACTTATTTAAGACCGTTCAACCAAGCGATAACTTGGTCAGCTTTGTCGCCTTTCAAGTTTTGTTTCGCCATTTTAGTTTTCAAATGTGCAGCTTTAGCTACTTTCTTGGAGTTTTTAATCCAATCACGTAAACTGGCTTCATCCCAAACAGCACCAGCTTCGTTTTGCGCTTTCAAATATGTACCATATCTAAATTTAGCGAAGCTACCTTGGGTACGACCTACAATACCAAAAAGGTTAGGGCCTACTTTAGATTTTTTACCATCTTCAAAAGAATGGCAAGATAAACATTTTTTCTCAGCACCAGCTACAGCTTCAGTTGCAGCGAAACCGCTCATTAAAAAGGCAGACGCAGCTGCAATCATCAATGTTTTTTTCATGTGAATGTTCCTCCTCGTATTAAAAATATAAAACGTATTGTTCACCCTTTTTTAACAGTATGCAAGCTTCTATTTGTGGTGACGCACCCAAATAGTGGGTTTGTTGCCCTCAAAGCTTCCTTAGATGGTGAATTATGCTTAATGTACAGCCATGTTTGTTATTTTAGCTTCACAATCACCAAGACGATTACAACTTCTCCAAGCCGCAGGTTTTACGGTGGATGTACGACCTAGCCATATTGATGAAAGCCCGCAACAAGGCGAAAATGCAGCATCCATGACCTTACGTTTATGTCGTGAGAAGGCTTTGGCATGTGTGTTGACGGATGCGGATGTATGCCCTGTGATTGCTGCAGATACCTTGGTATGTTTGGGTGATGAGGCGTTAGGGCAACCCAAAGATTTAGAAGATGCTCAAGCTATGTTAGAGAAGTTATCAGGGCGGGCACATCAGGTGCATACGGCAGTGTGTGTGCGTCTTGCACATGTTTGCCGTGTTGAAATGGTGACAACGTTGGTGCACTTTAGACCCATTTCCGCTGCTGAAATAGATACATATCTTTTACACAACGATATTTTAGATAAAGCGGGAAGTTATGCCATTCAAGGCGGGGCATCGGGTTTTATCACGGCGATAGAGGGTGCTTTGGATAATGTGATTGGTTTACCCGTGTTACATACGCGGCAACTGATTCAGCAGGTGCAAACACAGTTGCGCCAAGATAAGGAGAAAGTATGAGCACGGAATTATTGGTCAATGTTACCCCGTTTGAAATTCGCATAGCCCGTGTTGAAAATGGTTTGGCGGAAGAATTATATGTAGAACGCACTTGTGGCAAAGGTCTGCGCGGCAATATGTATTGGGGTAAAATACAAAGGGTGATTCCTGGTATTCAAGCGGCATTTGTGGATCTTGGTTTGAAGAAATCGGGTTTTTTGTATGCAGGTGATGTACTTGGCTCACGCACATCACAAGAAGACTTGGATACGGGTGATGAAGGTGAAAGTGCTAGGCATGAAGAGGATTACCGACAAAATATTGCACCTATTGGTCAGTTGTTACGCGAAGGGCAAGAGGTTATGGTGCAAGTTTCGCGCGAACCGATTTCTTCTAAAGGGCCACGCGTGACAGGTATGGTGAGTTTGGCGGGGCGTTATTTGGTATTTTTGCCTGATTTGGATCATGTAGGCATTGCCAAACGTTTGGAAGATGAGACAGAACGGGCGCGTTTGCTGGATATTGCGCAACAGATTAAAACACCGAAGGGTGGGCTGATTATCCGCACCGTTGCCGAAGGGCATTCTTTGGAAGATTTGCAAAAAGACTTGGACTTTTTGTTGCGTTTGTGGGCAGATATTGAAAAACGCAAGAAAAACGCAGGCCCTGGCTCGATGATTCATACTGAATTAAACTTGTTTTTGCGGGTAATGCGTGATTTTGTGGATGATGAAGTGGAGAAAATCCATATTGATTCCAAAGAGGCTTACCAAAGCATGAAAACGTTTGCTGAAAGCTTCATGCCTGAAGTGGTTAAAAGGCTGTTTTATTACCCTGGTGATAGACCAATTTTTGATGTTTATGGTGTGGAAGAAGAGATTGATCGGGCCCTAAAACGGCAAGTGAAATTAAAATCTGGCGGTTCGATTGTGATTGATCAGGCAGAAGCTTTGATTGCGATTGATGTCAATTCAGGTTCATTTGTAGGCTCGCGCAACCTTGAAGAGACCAGCTTTAAGACCAACCTTGAAGCGGTGCATGAAGTGGTACACCAACTGCGCTTGCGTAATCTAGGTGGCATTATTGTCATTGATTTCATTGATATGATGGACAAAAAAAATCAGGAAAAAGTATTGGAAGTGCTCAACGAAGCTTTGAAACGTGATAAAACCAAAACCTGTGCTTTGCCTTTCACTTCCTTGGGTTTGGTGCAGCTGACACGCAAACGTACCCGAGATTCTTTGGGTAGGATGTTACAAGTCGAGTGTACACATTGTGACAGCACTGGGCTGAAGAAAAGCATGCAAACAGTGTGTTATCAGTTGTTTAGGGAGATTGTGGCAGAAGCGCGTGCTTACCCTTGTCAGAAACTGATGGTGATTGCGCATCCATCTTTGATTGATTTGATGTTGGGTGAGGAAAACGAAATGGTGGTGCAACTTGAGCAGTTTTTAAGCAAAGAAATCAGCTTTAAACAAGATCATGAATTTACCGAAGAGCGTTATGAGGTTGTATTGTTATAACTGCCTTGTGCTGTACAAGCCTTGGGTGTTCAATAAACGTGAACAGCCAAGGCGTGGGATAGAAAGGGCGGCCCAGCTGATGCAGAGTGAGGTCTTTGTTGCATGATGTTTATGGCTTTTTCAAGTATCAAGCGCGGACTTGACCATCTCCCAAGACAATCCACTTCTGCGTCGTCAAACCTTCAAGACCTACAGGCCCACGCACATGCAAGCGGTCGGTTGAAATGCCAATTTCAGCACCTAAACCATACTCAAAGCCATCAGCAAAACGTGTGCTGGCATTCCACATCACCGATGCAGAGTCCACTTGGCGTAAAAATGCCTGCCCTGTTGCATAATCTGCGGTGACGATGGTTTCGGTGTGTGCAGAGCTATATTGTTCAATATGTGCCATGGCTTGTTGTACATCGTCAACGACGCGAATGGATAACACGGGGGCTAAATATTCGGTTGCCCAGTCTTCATCGGTTGCCGCAAGCACTTGCGCATTGACCGCTTGGGTGCGGGCACAACCACGCACTTCCACGCCTTTAGCCAATAATTGTTGGATGATGTCAGGCAAACAATCCACTGCCTCTTGATGCACCAACAATGTTTCCATGGCATTACACACCCCATAACGATGCGTTTTGGCATTGATTGCGATGTTGACTGCCATCTCTCTGTCTGCAGCTTTATCGATATAGACATGGCAAATGCCATCCAAATGTTTAATCACAGGCACTTTCGCTTCAGCTGAAATGCGTTTAATCAATGATGGGCCACCACGCGGAATAATCACATCTACAGTGTCATCCGCTGTAATCAAAGCGCCCACCCAAGCTCTGTCTGTGCTATCAATCAACTGCACCACATTCTCGTTTAAACCTGCTTCTTTAATCGCCGCGCGTATACATATCGCCACAGCGCGATTGCTGTGAATCGCCTCTGAACCACCACGTAAAATACAAGCGTTGCCCGATTTAAGACACAATGCAGCAGCATCCGCCGTCACATTAGGACGCGATTCATAAATAATACCAATCACCCCCAAAGGCACACGCATATG
>JAUZQU010000088.1 GCA_030950835.1 Mariprofundaceae bacterium
AGCGTACAGCTTTTCTAACTTAATGCAACGATAGACCCGACCCCTAAGATGCTTTGGATGATGAAGCTGATTAGCGAAAAGGCGGATGCGACTGTGCGCGCAGGTGCATTGAGTGCGGTTTTTATGCCGCCAAAGGTTGCACTTGATCATGCAGGGTATCGCGCTTTTGGTTGGCTTGCGCCAAGTCGTAGGCGGTTTGCAATTTGAGCCAGTGGGCAGCAGAAGGTTTGCCAAGGGAAAGCTCAAGGCGAACTGCCATTTCTGGGGTGATTGCGCCGTTGCCATTGCAAATCTTGGACAAGGTTTTGCGGCTGATACCAAGCTTTGTCGCAGCTTGGGCAATGCTTACACCCAAAGGCTCAAGCACATCATCACGCAAAATTTCACCAGCATGGGAAGGATTAAACATTTATCCGAGAATCTTCACAGCAGCAATTACAGATGCTGCACCCACGGCAACACCATAAAGAACAAGTTTAATGATTTCGATAGTGAATTTCTTTTGATTAAGCTCGTGGTCTTTCTGGCTGAGGTCGTGGCTTCTGTTGCCAAGGTCAACATCGGCAATCATTTTAGATATATTTGTTTCAATTTGCTTCATTTCAATTTCTGTCATGTTGCGAATCGTAACCTATTGGGTTACATCATACAAGAGAAAGGGTAAACGTACAAACATAGGGGTAGGGTCTATTGTTGTGCTACGCTGAGCCATATGATGTGTAACATACAGAAAAACTACTCTTGCCATCATATCCATTTTGACTATCATCTGTTGGCTGTCACCACCTTGGGCATCATACATCACCATACTATTTGCAGCTCTTTTCAGGTCATCAATAATACTCGCCTTAAATCCAGCGGGTAAGTTGTATTCACCAAAATAGTTATTGTATAACCAGTCTGCATCACTAAAATTTGCAAGCGTAAATTGTGACTGATCTGTGCCGCCAATGGTTGTAACCTGAGGATTTGGAGTAACCGAATTACCCCCGCCACAAGAAGCCAATACGCCAAGCAATAGAATTTTTAAAAAGATTTTCATGTTCCCCCTACTTTTCTTCCCCTAAAAAAATAGTTTTGTAGGCGCAAAATGAAAGTGTCCGCTTTTAGCAAAATAGAAGTGTCCCCTTTAGTGTTTGGTCTGGAGGTGACAAATGAAAGCGGAGTTATTACAGATGAGCGAGCAAGAGCAGTCACGGTCAGTGCCCTGCAGCAGGGTCAAGTCTACTATTGTGCTAAACTGAAAAAACTGTACGCTTAGCGTATGGCTAGATTATTGCGTATTGAGTATGAAGGTGCATTTTATCATGTTACCTCCCGAGGAAATCATCAAAATAATATTTTTGATGACGATGAAGACCGTGAGTGTTTTTTAAAGATATTCACAGATGTTGTGTCCCGGCAGGGTTGGGTTTGTCATGGATATTGCCTGATGAGCAATCACTATCACCTTATTATTGAGACACCTCATGCCAACCTTAGTAAAGGAATGCGTCAGCTTAATGGTGTTTACACTCAGAGCTACAATCGAAGGCACAGTAAAGTCGGTCATCTTTTTCAAGGGCGTTATAAGTCTATCATTGTTGATGCTCAAGCTTATCTGCTGGAGTTATCTCGCTATGTGGTGTTGAACCCTGTGCGAGCAGGCATGGTCAAGGATGCTTCGGAATGGCCTTGGAGCAGTTATCGGGCAATGATTGGTGATGCTATTCGCCCTGATTTACTTCGTGTGGACATGATTTTGAATCAGTTCTCCGAGCAAAAGGACAAGGCTGAATGCCTGTATGCAGGTTTTGTAGCTGAAGGCGTTGGCAAGGAAAGTATCTGGTCTAATCTTAGGCAACAGGTTTTTCTTGGTCATGATGATTTTATTTCAACTGCTCAGGCAAAGGCAAAGGGCAGCTTTGATAACAATGTTCCAAAAGTACAACAGCTTGCTCCTGCCAAGCCACTTCATGAGATTGCAAATGCGCATAAAAGCCGTAATGCTGCAATAGTAGCAGCATACCAAAGTGGTGCTTACAGTTATAGCCAGATAGCAGGTTACTTTAATGTTCACTTTACGACTGTGGGAAGAATTGTCAGGGGAAATAAACGAGTGGTATAACGATAGACTTGACCCCCTAAGTAATGTTTCTATTCATCGGTTTTCAGCTATCGTTGCGCTTGCAGCTTTGGGAGATAAATAATGAGTGATGATTTTGACATGCTTGACCCAAAAAATATCGAAGCCATGGCACATGTGAAAGCATTGTTGGAATATATTGGTGATGACCCAGCGCGTGAGGGTTTACAAGAAACGCCCAAACGTGTGTTGAAGGCATTTGGTGAATATTTTGCAGGTTATCATGAAGACCCTTCTGAACATTTGAAGAAAACCTTTGAAGAAGTGGAAGGTTATGATGAGTTGGTATTGGTTTCTGACATTGAAGTGCATAGCCATTGTGAGCATCACTTAGCTCCATTTATTGGCAAGGCACATATTGCATATATTCCTGATGGGCGCGTAGTCGGTTTGTCCAAGCTTGGTCGTTTGGTGGACGGTTTTGCCAAACGGTTGCAAGTGCAAGAGAAGTTAACCATGCAAATTGCCCATGCTTTAGAAGATGTGTTACAACCTGCTGGTGTGGCGGTGATTTTGCAGTGTAAACACTTTTGTATGTGTCATCGAGGGGTCAGAAAACCAGATGCTGTGACCACAACTTCAAAATTAAGCGGTGCTTTTTTAAACAACCCATCTTCACGATTAGAGTTGTTTCAACTGATTAACAACAGCCACTAAACCTTACCATGATACATATTCTTGGCGGCATGGCAGCCATTATTGTCATCGGTTTACTTTGGCGGATAACCTTAGGCGAAAAATCTGCTGAAAAGGTGCGCTCTCATTTGGTGAGCGCAGTTTATTATATTTTTTTACCTGCTTTGGCACTGCAACTGATGTGGGCGACCCCCATGAATGCGGACAGTATTCGGGTACCTGTGGTGGCAGGTATTGTGATTTTAACTTCGTTGCTGGTGGCAAGTTTGATCTATGCTGGTGGACGTTGGTTTGTAGGCACACCATTACAACGCAGAAAGACCTTGGGCGCAGCTTTGTTGGCGTGTGGGTTTGGTAATTTTACTTATTTGGGTCTACCCGTGGTCTCTCAAGTGTTTGGCGAGTGGGCGCAGGTGGTGGCGATTCAATTTGATATGTTTGCCAGCACACCGATTTTGTTCACGATTGGGGTGTTGATGGCAGCCTATTATGGCAGCAGCAAAGAGCAGCCACATCCTGTGCGGGAGTTAATATCAGTGCCTGCATTATGGGCAGCCTTGTTGGGTTTATGCGTGGGTATCTTAGGCTGGTCGCAACCTTTATGGCTGGAAAACAGCTTGGAAATCTTGAGTGCAGCCGTGGTTCCATTGATGTTATTGTCGATTGGCATGGCACTACGCTGGCAAGCTGGATGGGTGTTGCGTGTACCCATTTTGATTCCAGTAGTTTTGATTCAACTGGTGTTGATGCCGTGGATGGTTTGGGGTTTAGGTAGTGTGGCAAACATGTCGGTAGATGTGTTGCATGTGGCGATTATTGAAGGGGCAATGCCCAGCATGGTGTTGGGACTGGTCTTGTGTGAACGTTTTAAGTTGGATGTGAGCTTGTATGCAGAAGCGGTGACGTTAACAACAGCTTGTTCACTGCTGACCTTGCCCATGTGGTTAAGTGTGCTGCAGGTT
>JAUZQU010000089.1 GCA_030950835.1 Mariprofundaceae bacterium
GTTTTTCCGGAATCCCGGGCAGAATACTTGGTTTGACCGGGTTGCCCAGAGGGATCACCGGAATTTTAACCGGACCAATAAGTGGACCTTTTGCCGGTTTCACTGGGGCTTTGACGCGGGGGTTGTCAGGGCTGACTATAAATTTCCGGCAAGTTTCGGGGTTTCTGACTTCTTTGGTATATTTGCCGCTTACCCATCCCTGAGCGCCCTTGCTGCCATTGTCAAACATTTGCACGCGATTCCAACCGCCGCGCTTTGCGGTCAATAACAACACACTTCCCGACGGCAGCTTGGAGATCAGTTTGGACGAGGCTTTCGGTTGTTCCCTGAGGTTCAGAAAGTTATCGCCCTTTGGCAACCCGGCAACACATAGAAAAGCTGTCGCTGCCAAATGATTGCCGCCCGTCGATCCGGTGCCAGTCGATGTATTACCGCCTGTCGTTGCACCCGTGTCCGGAATTTTGCACTGGCCGGCGGATTTCACCTCCTTGGTAAACTGGCTCGCTACCCATCCGATTGCACTGCCACCGCCATTCTTGACCACTTGAATCTGGCTCCATTTACCTTTGCGGTTCAAAATGACCAGCGCCGTTCCCATTGGAAGTTTTTGGATAACGGGCGCACTGCCAGAAGGGGCTGTTCGCATATTCAGGCTGGAGGCAGCGTTTCTCAGACCTGACACACATGCAAATTGACCGATTGTCGGGGTAAAAGTGTCTGAACTACCGCCAGTGTTTCCTCCGCTTGCCTTTGTGGTTATCAGGACGGGAATGCAAACTCTGTTATCCTCGGGATGCACATCTGTTTGACCAGTAATCTTGACTTTGGCGCACTGACGTAACTTGGCCGGGCCTTTTGGAACTTTCGCGGAAATTACAATCCAGCCCATGGGACCGCTGGGGATAGTTTGCCCACCAGTCCAACCGCAGTCAATTTGCCCCGGCGCAGATGCATTCAGGCAGGCCCATTGCCCGTTTGTGCTTGCACCCAGGAAAATGAATCCGGGTGGCAAGGTATCTCGAACCTTGATTTGAAACGCTGGTGGCGTCGCAACAGAGGTGCCGTGGTTATCGATATACAATTTGAATTTGACAGTATTTCCCGGCGTCAACGGCCCTTTGGCGAGCAGTTCTTTTTTGATGCCCAAATCCACCTTGGACTTGGGTTTTGGCCGAACGTCAACGTCAAGACAGGTTCCGTTGTTTCCACTATTTACATCGACATATTGACCACTGATCGAAATTCTTGGGCAGTTCCGCCTGCCAGTCGCATCTTTCACCACAGCTTTCACAATAATCGGTGCCAAAGGTCCCGGGATGACCGTGCTTGGCGGGCCGACCCAAAGACAGGAAACATTGCGCCCCCCACCGGTGCAATTCCATGGGGGGCTGGTTGTCGCACTAACAAACTCAAATCCCGATGGCAAAGTGTCCGTGACAAGCAGTTGAGTAGACCCCGAAGTACTAATCAGGACATTGCTGAAATTCGTCGCCAGCAACTTGAACACCGCGATATCGCCAACGAACAGCGGTGACTTCGATATCAATAGCTTTTTCACACCTAGGTCGGCTTTTACTGTCTTGTCTTTGGCATCCACGTCCACGCAGCTTTCATTATTCCCCGGGACCGAGTCAGCCCCGCTACCCGGTTTGGAGATCACAGCGCAGTTTTGGTCATTGACCGGACCCGTTACTATTGTCTTGATTATCAGAGGGTTACTGAAATTTCCGTTGAGACCAATGCCATTGCCACCAATCGTGCTGCCGGCGCCTGTAAGTTCACAGTGGACTTGCTGACCAGTAGCTGTGCATGTCCATTGGGGGTTCGGAACGATGCCTGCAAAAGTAAGTCCTGCGGGCAATGTGTCATTAATTGTTAGAAGGTTGGGTGGCTGGTTCAAAATCTGGAAATCGCTTGACACATTTATGTGCAAGGCGAAATTCGCCTGATCGCCAATGTTTAGCACACCGGTGAATTGCGGCTTTTTAATAATGCCGATATCTGCGTAGGCCTCGGGACATGACGGGCCGTTATTACCCAGCGCCAAGTCAGATTGACCGCCTGAAATCACTACACGCGCGCAATTTCTTACCGGCGTTGCCGCCGTAAGAATACTCTCAAATCTAATGGCAGGCATTAGTCCTGGCCCAACGGGGAAAGGCCCTTGCCATTCACATGAAATGTTTGCCGACCCAGTAATCAAACCTGTCGGGCAAGACCAGTTCGCGGATGAGGCTGCCGAGAACTGCGCCATCATTCCCGCAGGGAGCAATTCTTCCACCGAAATGGTCGCAGGTGCAGACAAGGTATCGCCCTCATTGTTGACCTGAATTATGAATTCAGACGAGATACCCGGATTAAACTCGAAAGACTTTTCAATCGAAAAATCGATTCTGGCTTCAGTTTTCGACACCTCGAAAGTCGGGCAACTGTGATCGTTCAAGGGGTTAGCGTCCGGTCCACTATTTACAATGAAAATAGAGGCGCAGTTTTCAAACAATCCCGCCGTGGTTGCTGTGGCCTCGATTATAAGCTCTGGAAGATCACCGGGCATGACAATGCCGCCACCACCGATATAGGTGCATGTGACTTGCAGGCCGGATGCGGAGCAGCTCCAGTTGCTGGAAGAACTGCTTGCAACGCCTGAAAACACAAAGCCAGCCGGAAGATCATCAATGATCGTCAGCGGCGCAGAAGTTTGCGGCAGCAGCCAAGATGTTGCACTGTAATTGCCAACAATCTTAAACTTGGCGACATCGCCAACCGACAACGGACCATTTAGCAGCGTTTTTGTAACACTTAGATCTGATGGAAAATCAACGCAGGACGGCCCATTGTTTGACAAATTGACATCCGTCTGCCCCAATCCGTCATCCACATATAGGCTTGCGCAATTCTCGACGGGTTCCGCCGTGAACGAAAACGCTCTGAAAACTATCTCTGGCAATTGCTGGTTAGGCGCAATTGTTCCCGTCCCAACCCACTCGCAGGTTATTGTTCCGGGACCGGAGATTGCAGGAGGGGTGCACAACCAGTCGGCTGTTGGCAGAACCTGCAAACTAAGACCCGCAGGCACTGTGTCGGTCACAATGATTTGGCCTGGTGGCACATTCACCGCAGCCCCGACATTGGTGACAACGATCTTGTACCCGTTAAAGTCAAGCGATCCTCCCAATTGGAACGTGTTTTTAGACTTCACTACACTAAAGTCGATTTCCGGCAGGGCGGGCTTAATC
>JAUZQU010000009.1 GCA_030950835.1 Mariprofundaceae bacterium
GTGGTGTGGCGGCGGTATGTATTGCAGTGTCGGCTTGGCTAAACCCAGAGGCCTATGGGATTGCAGCCACAGATGGTGGTTTGAAAGTAGCGAGTCGTATTGAGCTGTTTTTAGGTACATTTATTGGCGCGATTACGTTCACTGCCTCTTTGGTTGCTTTTGGTAAACTCAAAGGTTTGTTATCGGGTTCACCCGTAACATTTAAAGGGCAACACTTACTTAACCTCACTTTGGGCGTGGTCATGCTTGGTGCTGGCATTGTATTCTGCATAAGCCAGTCACCAGAAGCATTTATGTTGATGTTGGTCATTGCTTTGGTTTTGGGTGTGTTGTTGATTATTCCTATCGGCGGCGCAGATATGCCCGTGATTGTATCGATGCTCAATTCGTATTCAGGTTGGGCAGCAGCAGGTATTGGTTTCACCTTGGGCAACAATATGTTGATTATTGCTGGTGCTTTGGTGGGTTCATCGGGCGCGATTCTTTCTTACATCATGTGCAAGGCGATGAACCGCTCCTTGTTTAATGTTTTGTTGGGTGGCTTTGGCTCTGATGTGAGCTCAACTGCTGGAAAAGTGGAAGTGGGGCAGCGCCCTGTTAAATCTGGAGCAGCAGAAGATGCTGCATTTTTGCTGACCAATGCGCGCAGTGTGGTGATTATTCCAGGTTATGGTTTGGCGGTTGCTAGAGCGCAACATGTGTTAAAAGAGTTGGTGGAAGTGTTGCAGGCGAAAGGTGTGAAAGTGCGTTTTGCGATTCACCCTGTCGCAGGGCGTATGCCAGGTCATATGAATGTATTGTTGGCAGAAGCCGATGTCCCTTACGATATTGTTGAAGAAATGGATGCGATTAACCCTGAATTTTCCGATACGGATGTGGCGCTGGTGATTGGAGCGAATGATGTGGTTAACCCTGCTGCAAAAACAGATAGTAGCAGCCCTATTTATGGTATGCCTATCTTAGAGGTGACCAAAGCAGCACATGTATTGGTCATTAAACGTTCACTATCAGTAGGTTATGCAGGTTTGGATAATGATTTGTTCTACATGGACAAAACAATGATGATTTTTGATGATGCAAAAAAAGCATGTGAAGCTATGCTGCACGCCATTGATTAACTTTTGAAAGTAAAAAGAACGGAGAAAGAGATGAAAAAGACTTTAAAAATGATGGCTGTAGCGGCGATGTTGGCTTTTACGCCTGCACAAGCAAGCGCTGGTGATTATGAAGTGCAAAATGTATTGGATGATGCCATGTATGGTGCGGGCATTGGCTTTATGGTGGGTGCAGGTTTGATGTTGATTTCTGATGTGCCTACAGATAACTGGGACTTTCTCACTAAAGGGCTTGGTTACGGCATGATTGGTGGGGCTGCTTATGGCGTGTTCCGTTCTGCACAATCATTTGCCCGCGTTGAAGATGGTCAAATTCATTTGGGTGTACCTTCACCTGAATTTGCTTTTCAAGAAACTACGGCTGGTCTTGATTTGGTGATGAAAACCAACTTGATTAGTGGTACCTTTTAAGCATACGAGCAACAACACAAAGTCATCACTGATGTTAAGCAGAATTCAGGCAACCCTGAGTTCTGCTTTTTTATGCATATTGCCACACTTGATCGTATGTCTGTTAGGCAAGCATATAATCAAACCAAAGACCCAAGAAAATAACAGCCCCAAGCAGGTTATTGTTCAGAAAAGCTTTAAAACACAAATCACCTTGTCGGTGGTATATTAAATATTGTTGATAAACACTCAAACAGGCAGCTATAAGCAATCCGCTTTGATAAAAAATGCCTAAACCATAGAGCACACCCAGCCCATACATGATGCTTAAAAAAGAACACTGAAATACAGCAATCCAAAACCTATCCCAACCAGCAAAAAGAATGGCAGTTGACTTAATACCTACCTGCACATCATCATCCCTATCCACCATAGCATACATGGTATCATACGCCATGACCCAGCAAAGGTTGGCGCAAAACAATAACCATGCAGCCAAAGGAATTGTATGGGTGCTTGCCATATAAACCATAGGAATTGCCCAGCCAAAGGCTGCACCAAGAAATACTTGGGGTAAGTGGGTGTAGCGTTTCATAAAGGGATAAAGTGCGGCTAGAAACAGGGCAACTACGGATAAAACAACCGTATTCCAGTCCAGCAACAATACCAAAGCAAAAGCAGCCAATACCAGTGCGAAAAAGAGGTTTAAAGCTTGTCTGGGGCTGATTTCAGCTGTGGCAAGCGGGCGTTGGGCAGTGCGTTTCACTTTAGCATCAACTTTACGATCCGCAAAATCATTGATCACACAACCTGCAGCGCGCATAAGAAAAACACCAGCAACAAAGATGCATAATATAAAGGGGTTGGGATTGCCTTGGTTGGCAAACCATAATGCCCAAAGCGTGGGGTACAGCAGTAAAAAAGTGCCTATAGGTTTATCTAGGCGCATCAAGCGTATATAGGGGTTTTGCAACCCACTTTGCCTGCTCATGTGAGTAAAAGCAGTGACCATGTCCCCACAAACATCATATTGCATAACAGCACTGCAGCAGAACCCAAATCTTTGGCTCTGCCTGACAATTCATGCTGCTCAAGACCTACTCTATCTACCACCGCTTCGACGGCAGAGTTAAGCAGCTCAACCACCAATACCAACAGCCAAACGCCGCATAACAACACCTTCTCAACATTGTTCTCACCCCAATACAGTGCCAAAGGAATGATGAATAATGAAGCTATCACTTCCATACGAAAGGAAACTTCATATGTCCATGCCGCTTTAAATCCCTGCATCGACCACTTGGTCGCATGAAGCAGGTGTTCTAACGGTTGATGTTCGGGTTTCATGATGGGCGTTTGTCGAAGAAGCGGAGCAGGGAAAGTTGTGGCGAACGTTTACGTTCAATTGGCACAGGATAATCACCTGAAAAACAAGCATCACAATGGCTTTCGCGCGGTTTACCCACGGCGCGAAATAAACCATCGTTGGAGACAAATGCCAACGAGTCTGCACCAATGGCTTTGCACATTTCAGCCAAATCCATGCGGTTTGCCATCAATTCTTCTGAATCAGGGGTGTTGATGCCATAAAAACATGAGTTTTTGGTTGGAGGGCTGGAAATACGCATGTGAATTTCCGCTGCACCTGCCGCCCTCACCATTTCGACAATTTTGCGGCTGGTCGTACCACGAACAATAGAGTCATCCACCAAAACCACGCGTTTGCCTTTAATCATTTTACGGTTGGGATTCAGTTTTAATTTAACACCGAAATTACGAATACTCTGTTTGGGCTCAATGAAAGTACGCCCGACATAATGGTTACGAATCAAGCCCATTTGAAACGGAATACCTGTTTCTAAAGCGTAACCCATGGCTGGTGGTACGCCAGAGTCGGGTACAGGAATCACCAAATCAGCATCCACAGGCGACTCTTTGGCAAGCTCTACCCCAATATTATAACGCGCCTGATAGAAATTCACGCCTTCAAGATTGGAGTCAGGGCGAGCGAAATAAACATATTCAAATACACAAAAACGCGGTGAAGGGTTAGTAAACGGGGAGAAAGTACGCAAACTGCCATCATCATCAATGACCACCAGTTCACCAGGTTTCACATCACGCACAAAATCAGCACCCACCAAATCAAAGGCACATGTTTCACTCGCCAAGACCCATGAACCATCCAGTTTACCCAATACCAAAGGACGAATACCATTGGGATCGCGTACGCCAAACATACGATTCTCCGTCATCAACAAAACCGAAAAACCACCTTTAAGGCGTTGCACCGCTTCTGCCAAACGCTCTCTGGTGCTATCACCTTTGCTTTTGGCTAACAAATGGATGATGACTTCTGTATCGGAAGTCGATTGAAAGATAGAGCCATCTTGCTCCAGCTCAGTGCGCAAATCATCCGCGTTGATAATATTGCCATTATGACACATGGCAATGCCACCATGTGCATATTGATACATAAATGGTTGGCAATTACGCAAACCCAAATCACCCGCAGTAGAATAACGCACATGCCCAATCGCGCTACGCCCTTCCAGCTTCACAATATCTTCTTTTTGATAGACATCCGAGACTAAACCCATGCCTCTATGGTTGTTGAAATTTTTACCATCCGTAGAAACAATACCTGTGGACTCTTGTCCCCTATGTTGCAGGGCATAAAGCCCCAAATACGTTAAATTAGCGGCTTCTTCATGGTCTAAAACACCAAAAACACCACATTCATCACGGAAATGGTCGTCATCACAAGATATGTCATCTGTCGTCAATACATTCATGGTTTAGCTGCCTCAAGGGTGTCCAACAAGAGGCTTTTCATAGCTTCCTTGTCTTCAATAGGGATATGGTTACTTATAGTTTCTAAAGCTTTTTGTGAAATTTGCGGCGAAGGAAGTGTATCATCTTTACGCGTAGAAAAAGGGTAGTCTTCGGGTATCGTTTTGCCAATCAAATCACTTAACTGTATCACATAAGGGGTTAATAAACTCTTGTTCATCCAAGGGTGGTCGGGTTTGGCATATGAAGTGTAAATCAAAAAAGATAGTCCAATCAACAACATACCCCGTGCTGCACCAAAAAATATGCCTAATGTACGATCCGTGGCAGTTAAGTCCGCCATATCCACCAGTTTACGCACCATCATACCTATAATGCCGACAAGCATCATCACCAAGACAAATACCAAGATAAAACCTGCCACATCAGACACAGTTTGATTGCTAATATAACCGTCTAAAATATCGCTGGTATCTCCAGCTACGCGGCTGGCCGCAAAAAAGGCAAGCACCAAACCAATCAAAGAAATGATTTCGCGCACAAAACCACGCCACAGTGATAATACCATGGACAAACCCACCAAACCAATCATCAAGTAATCAAAGAAATTCATCGTTCTCCCATACTATCATCCACCATCATACCCAAGCCGCCATGTGATAAAACATCATCTATAAATCATCTGCACAGCATCACTTAAATGTTTCGCTGCCAGCGTTGACCATGCGACATCTTGTGTTGTGGTGCGTAGCGTAGCAGTGATATTGGCTTCCTGCACCCTTGTAAAATTACCTTGCGGTAAAAGCAGCTGTTCAAAACCTAAATTTAAGGCTTCTTTGGCGCGTGCTTCGGGCAAACTCACAGGTCGCAACTCGCCAGTTAAACCAATTTCGCCAAAAACTACCAAGTTTGCAGGCAAAGCTTTCTCCTGAAATGCCGATAAAATCGCCAGCACTACTCCCAAGTCAGAAGCAGGCTCACGCAGCTTTACCCCCCCCACTACATTGACATAAATATCCTGTGTGCCCAGCGGAATACCAACACGTCGCTCCAATACCGCCGTCAACATGCCCACACGATTCGCATCCACCCCCACCGTAGAACGTTTGGGCGTAGCATAAACCGTAGGCGCAACCAAGGCCTGAATTTCCACCAAAATGGGTCGTGTCCCCTCCATGCAAGCGACCACCACAGAGCCTGGAACATCCACTGCACGCTCAGCTAAAAACATGCGTGAAGCATCACGAATGCCCGTCAAACCTTTATCGCTCATTTCAAACACACCAATCTCACCAGCAGGTCCAAAACGATTTTTTACCGCCCGCAACACCCTATGATTATGCCCTCTATCCCCTTCAAAATACAATACCGCATCCACCATGTGTTCCAACACCCTAGGCCCAGCAATGCTGCCATCTTTGGTGACATGTCCGACCAAAATCACGGCATGACCAAACTCTTTGGCACTTTTAATCAATGCCGCAGCACAATCACGCACCTGAGCAACCGTTCCCGGTGCAGAAGAAAGCTGGCTAGTGACTGTAGTTTGAATCGAATCAATGATAACGGTATGGGGTTTACACTTGGCAATCGTGGACAACATCGCTTCAAGATCACAAGAGGTAACCAGCTGCAAATTTTCATGCAAGGCATCAATGCGCTCACCGCGTAAATGCACTTGTCGCGCTGATTCTTCGCCCGTGATATACAAAACCATGCCATGATGTTGGGCTAACAAGGCGCTTGCTTGTAAGAGTAAGGTAGACTTGCCAATACCCGGGTCACCACCAATCAAAATCGCCGAACCTTGCACCAAACCACCACCCAATACCCTGTCAAACTCATCAATATGGGTTTGCCTACGCGGCGCATCTTGGCTGCTGATGGCGGTAATCGGTTGTGGTGTTAAAGCTTGTCCTAAGCTTATGGTTTGATTGCGAAAACCCTTCACTTCAATGGCTTGTTCAGAAATACAATTCCACTCGTGACAATCAGGACATTGCCCTTGCCATTTGCGTTGTTCAGAGCCACATGCTTGGCATACAAAGGTCGCTTTAGCCGCCATTTAAGTGCCTCCTGCCATCAGTGCTGCAACACCCTCAGGCTCACACACCAACAACACATCACAACCCGCATCTTTTGCCGCCAAAGCAGCCGTAGGCACATCCATACCACAGCCTTTCATGCACAAATCATCGCTCCACACCTGCCCTTGAAAACCAAGTTTATCTTTGAGTATGTCTTGCAGCCAAAAAGGGGAAAATGTTGCCACTTCTGCATCGGCTTTTGGGTAGCGCACATGCGCTGTCATCACATGTTTTAAACCTGCTTGAAACAACTCGGCAAAGCTTGCGGCCTCGTCTAAAATCGTAGCCAAATCGGCATCCACCACAGGCATAGCCACATGCGAATCGGCATCTGCTCTGCCATGACCAGGGAAATGTTTACCAATGGCTTCAATGCCCGCTTGTTGCAAGCCCAACATGCAAGCTTTGCCCAGCGCAGCAATGCTTGCCGTGTCGCTGGCATAAGCACGATTACCAATGATAGGGTGAGCTTGCGGGTAAAAAATATCCAACACTGGAGCGCAATTATGCGTAAAACCAAGCGCTTTTAAGGCATTCCCCGCCCTTAAAGCATCTTCAAAGACCATTTTAAGCGCTTTTTCAGGTGTTTTGTTATACAACATGCCAAAATCGTCCGCTTGCATGCGTTGATGAAATGGCGACCAAGGCATACGATGTACACGCCCACCTTCCTCATCAATTGCCGCCCAAATGTGTTGCCCTGCAATATGCCGCACTTCTGCCAACAAAGCTTGAACCTGCTCAGCTGAAGCCACATTACGCGCAAATAGAATCACCCCTTGAGGCGTTTTTTCTTTGAGCCAAATGCTTTCTTGCGCTGTCAGTGAAGTGCCCGCCAAACCAATGACGCAATGTTTAAACATGCGACAAGGCTAACCAAAAAAAGACCTCTACACCATGCCTATAAGTGTCAGGCAAAACAGCCCATATAAATCTTCAGACTAAGGCTACTTTAACACCTGATAAATCAGAGATTTCGCCCTAAGAATGGCTTGAAGCTGTTCATCTGTAGGTAACAAACGTGATAAATTCACCAACGATTGACGTAAAGCGATATTGTCCTCAAATGTGTTCTGGGCAGTCTGTGCCAAAGCGGCTCTGGCCATCTCTGGGGCATCGTTTATATCTTTGGTCGTAAGGATAGCATCCAATGTTTCTCGTAACATAGCATGTTCTTCAATCATACGGCGAATCGCGCTGATATATTCCTTGTCTGCTTCATTATGACTTTGACTTTCCAAAAATAATACGGCTTCGACCAATCGGTTTGCAATCATAAAACACTCCTCTGCATGGTTGAACATGCCTAAGTAAAAGCGACATGACTGCAAGCCAGATCACAATATTTTATTTCAAAACCGATGGCATGACTTGCATCGCCGTAGAGCCATTAGAAATCAGCACTTCGCCATCTTGGATGGTATATTGCAACTGCATATTACGCACTGCCAGTTGTGCCATATTTTGCATGGCACTATCAGGGATAAGTATGACCTTAAGCTGAGCAAAGCGGTTTAACTTTGTCTGAACACTTTGCCACCAAAGCAAAGCGCTGCGTTCATGATAGGTATAAATGACCACCTTTTGGGCGCGTCCACAGGCTTGACGTATCCGCTTTTCATCAGGTTGCCCAAGGTCTATCCATACTTCAACCTCACCACTCAAGCTTTTCTGCCAAATATCAGGCTCTTCATCGCTACTGATACCTTTACTCAAGGCTAAATATTCATGGGCATGAAGCGCAAATGCCAACAGGCGCAACATCATGCGTTCATCGTTTTCAGAAGGGTGACGCGCAATGGTCAGTTGATGATCCTGATAATAATGCCTATCCATATCGGTGACTTGGATATCTGCTTTGAAAATCGTTGCTTTAATCGCCATAATAAACGTTCAACTCCTGCATCATTTGGATGCTTTGCCCGATGTATGCACCGCCAAACAAGTTAGCATGATTCAACACATGATAAAGGTTATACAGCTTTTTGCGCTGAGCATAACCTTCCTTTTGCGGTATCACCTCATGATAAGCTGCATAAAATGATGTCTCAAAACCACCAAACAACGCGCTCATCGCCAAATCACATTCAGGATCACCATAATACACCGCAGGGTCGAAAATATAGGGGTTTGCTTGCATATCATAGGCAAAGTTGCCCGCCCAAAAATCGCCGTGCAACAAACATGGTTGGCTTGTATGTCCATCTAATATCTTGGGGATAAGTGGACGTAATGTTTGCCATGCAGCTGTGAAATGAAAGGCAATGCCATGTTGTTCAGCCAGTTTATATTGCGCGTTTAAACGTTGCTCTGTAAAGAAATCTGACCAATGTGTTTGCCAAGTATTGTTTTGAGGGCTTTCGCCAATGAAGTTATGCTGCTCAAAACCAAAAGCAGGCGCTTGTTGTTGATGCAACAAAGCCAAACCATGTCCCAAGCTTGTTTGTGCAGGTGAACCAGCATTGATTTCAATCGCCGACAATACCAACCATGCATGCGCTTGATTCTGCCCAACAGCCAACACTTCTGGAATACGCAGCGGATTATCGCTGCTTAAAGCTTGAGAAATCGTCTGTAAACCCAAAGCTTCCGCCTCAAACATGGCAAAAGCTGAGCTTTGATTGGTTTTGATGAAAAAAGATAAACCCGCCGAACTAGAAACCAACCAAGATTGGTGAATACACCCACCTGACACACCTTTCCAATCTAATAAATCAAAAGAATCCGCAACACGCTCTCCTAAAGATAAACGAAGTTGGGCAGTGATGGCATTAGCTGCGGGATGGGTTGCCATGTTTCCGCGCTCGCCAGCGTCGGTAAACCATATACCGCCACAAAAGATGAATACCCACATAACCCAACAAGGCGCTGACTATAGAAAATGCCAAACAACCCACCAAAAGAGGCTGCCAAATCAACGCCATACCATTGAGCAGCCAGTCCATAGATAGTTCCATGTCAAAAGGCACTTCACCCACACCTAAAATCAACGCCCCAACTTTGTATGCCAAGTAAAACATGGGTGGTATCGTAATCGGGTTGCTAACCCAAACCAAAGCGACTGAAACAGGCAAGTTCGCATGAAAAAGAATCGCAACACCAGCAGCCAACACCATTTGAGATGGCACAGGAACCCAAGCGCAAAATAAACCCACAGCAAAAGCAGCAGCAATGGATTTTCGGCTAAAGTGCCACAAGCTGGGGTCGTGCAGGGCTGAACCAAAAATACGCAAATATTTGTTATTTTTAATACGCTTAGGGTTAGGAAGATATTTTTTTAAAAATTTGCGCGGCATGGCTATTGCCTATTCCATTCTAGGGAAAACTGGGCTTGGTTTTTGACAAACATGCCCCGATTTTAACAAACCCCAACCTGCTTGTTCATGAAAGTGCAGGTTGTTGGTATCCACTTGTTCATCATTCAAGATTTGATGGAACATTTGCTGTGTTTTTGTCGGCATAAAGGGGGATAATTGCAAAGCAATCAAACGTAAAGCTTCCACCAAATGATAAAGCACCGTGTTCAAACGTGTTTCATTGCCCTCTTTTGCCAACACCCAAGGTGCATTGTCTGCCACATAACGATTGCCATGACGCACCACTTGACTGATACGTTCAATCGCCAGATGGAAAGCTTGTTGGTTGAGGTGTTCGTCCACTTCGCGTTGCATGGCTTCGATGTCGGCAATCAAAGCACGATCTTGAGGCTCTTCTTCACTGACTTCAGGCAATACACCAGCTCTATATTTCTGTAACATCGACAAAGAACGGTTCAATAAATTGCCTACATCATTGGCAAGTTCACTATTATAACGCAGTTTTAGAGCATTTTCTGAGAAGTCACCATCCGAACCAAAGGGTACTTCGCGCAACAAGAAGTAGCGCAAGGTATCGGCATCATAACGCTCTAGTAAATCCGCAGGTTTTAAGGCATTACCCTTGGATTTGGACATCTTTTCACCATCTACCGTCCACCAGCCATGGGCAAAAATGCGTTTAGGCAAGGGTAAACCTGCAGCCATCAACATCGCAGGCCAATACACCGCATGAAAACGTAAAATATCTTTGCCAATCAAATGCAAGTCTGCTGGCCAATATTGTTCGGTTTTTGCGCTATCTGGGAACCCAAGCCCTGTTAAATAGTTGCTCAAAGCATCAATCCACACATAAATCACATGCCCTTCATCATCAGGAACAGCTACACCCCATGAAAAAGTGGTGCGTGAAATCGACAAGTCACGCAGACCACCTTCCACAAAACGTAACACTTCATTTTTGCGTGATTCAGGGGCAATAAAGTCAGGGTTGTTGTGGATATGCTCCAACAATTTATCTTGAAAATCGCTTAATTTGAAAAAGTAGGACTCTTCTTGGATTTTTTCCACACTACGTTTGCAATCAGGGCAAGTTGCCGTGTCTAAGCAGCTTTTACCTTCACCTGCCGTAGCATCTTGAAGCTGCGTTTCTGTCCAGTATGTTTCACATGGCACACAATACCAATCTTCATAAAAGTCTTTATAAATTGAGCCATTATCCAATAATAACTTCCACATTTCAGCCACGCCTGCTTGATGTCGCTCTGAGCTAGTACGAATGAAATCATCATGGCTAATGCTCAACTCAGGCCACAAACTTGCATAACGTTGCACCACTTGGTCAGCCAGCTCAATCGGTGTAATACCACGCTTTTCAGCCGCCTGCTGCACCTTTTGACCATGTTCATCTACACCCGTCAAAAAGAACACATCATGTTCCATCATACGCTTGTGTCGCGCCAACACATCGGCTGCAATAGTGGTGTACATATGCCCCAAATGTGGCTCATCGTTCACATAATAAATAGGGGTGGTGACATAATAAGATTGCATGGCGAGTTGGTTCCTTAACGAAAATATACGCCCAGCATAGCAAAAAGACGGATAAAAACACGATACAATTCCATGACGACCCTTTATTTGCCTGAATGTTCACCATCTATGCGCACAAAACAGCATATTCAATAGTATCAGCCATCATCTTTTTTGTTTGCCAGAGCACCTGCAATTTCAACAAATACTGCTTGATGTGTGCTGTTCATTCTTCGGTACATACGAACCAACAACATTTCATCATGATGTAAATCTTCGGCGTGTTCCTGCATCGTGTCTTTTTTGTCACCAAGCAGCAACCAAGCAGAGGTAACATGTAAAACTGTAGCAACCTCTTCAATACGTGCTGTTTTGGGCAACGATCTTCCTCTTTCCCAATTTTGCACAGATTGCGGTTTAATATTGAGTTTCAAAGCCAATTGCGATTGATTCAAACCTACAGCAAGCCTTGCTTGTTGAATTCGTTTACCCACACCATTGATTACCTTTGCAGCCATAAACTGAAACTATGCGCATAAAAACATATCTCGCATTGCATTATATAGTTGTAGTTTATATTTTTAACTGTAATCATAGCGCATTATTTTAGACAAAAGGGGCAGGAAAACATGAGTATATCCATTGCTAAAAGCATAAAAATAGGCTTGCTTGCAAGCTTAATAACATTATCAGGCTGTGGAGGCGGTAGTGATAGCTCCTCAACATCTACTTCAGACCCATCTGCCACAGCAAGACCTATCGCCACCAATAACCTGCGTATTTATCAAAGCGGTGACTCCATCCAATATGATGTTACAGCGAATATAAGTATCGGAGGAGTCATTCAAGATACGTTTATAGGAACAATAAGTTATACAGTGACATTACAAGCTGGCCCTGTTGACCCAGCAGGGGTATTGCACTCTATTTTCTCATCGTCTACAAACCTAACTGCATCAAATGGAGCACCCTCCACCAATGTGACAACTACTTACTTTGAACAAGATGCAGTGGGGAATATGAATTTTTATGGTGATTCAACTGATGGCTGGATAACTACACCTGCTTCGGGGTTTTATACAGGGTCAAAGAGCCCTTTAACATCCCCTGATAGTTGGGCAGGCTCATTTATTACTCAAAATGGTACTGCAACAAACTATTCTACTACAGTAGTCAACAAGGAGTTCGTAGCCACAGGGTCTGGTAGCTTCGAGACCTTCAAAGTTATAGATAACCTCTCAAGTACAGATGCCAATGGTATAACTTCTAGCTTAACATCAACCCAATACGTTGTACCAAGCATCGGCGCTGTTAAAGTGATTGAAGCCGAATCCAAAAATACAACAAATGGTCTTCAAACTATTACAGTTACAGCTATTATGAGCACAACCAATATCCCCTTCTAAATCATGTGCTGGAGTAATTCCTGTGACTGGATGACAAGCTTAAATGCTGGCACAATTGGCAATATGATAGCCTTTTGTGCTGCGCTTATAGCAATCATTGGGCTTATCATTCAGTCATGCTCTCTAAAAAAGCAATTATACTTACAAAACTTCATTGCCTACACCCAAAGGTATCAGGAAATCATATTGCACTTTCCTGAGCATATCAATGAAAGTAATTTTTGTTTGTCCAGCTTGAAACAAGACGAGAAACAAAATCTGATGCGTTACATGCGTGCTTATTTTGATTTATGTTTCGAGGAATTTACCCTCCACAAAAAAGGATTTATGCATCAAGATCTTTGGCTCATCTGGGATGAGGGTATAAAAAGCGCGTTATCCAAACCTGCTTTTCAACAAACTTTGCAGCATATTCAAGGTGGTACTGCTTACCCTCACGGTTTCAGACAATGGATAACAAGTAAGCAAAACACAACCTAACAGTCTACTACCCCTGCCTTGTTGAGCGATCAGTAATCCAGCAAGCTACTTCCCCACTTGGTCGAATCACATGACAGTGTCGGTTGTTCATGTTTGTAGTACCATCGTAGTTGTTTCTCTTGTTGCTTCGCGATACGCTTGGACTTTATCCGCACTTGAGGAAAACAGATGCACAAAACAGACGAATATTGGATGTTACTTGCCATCCGACAGGCAAAAAAAGGTATAGGTAAAACCCACCCTAATCCGCGTGTTGGGGCAGTAGTTGTGCGTGATGGGCAGTGTTTGGGGCAAGGTTATCACCATGTATGTGGGGGGAACCATGCCGAAGTGGATGCTTTGCTCAAAATCAACACGGATGTCGCTGGCGCAACCATCTATGTCACACTTGAACCTTGTGCAGCCACAGGACGCACCCCTGCTTGCACTACAGCCATCATTCAAGCAGGCATCAAACGTGTAGTTTTCGCCTCTACTGACCCCAACCCTAAGATGGCAGGCGGTGCTGAAGTCTTAAAACAAGCGGGCATTGAAGTGTTATCGGGTGTGTGTGTGGCAGAAGCCGATGCTATGAACCGACCATTTTTTCATTATCTACAAACAGGGCTGCCGTGGTTGATTGCCAAAGCAGCCATTTCCTTGGATGGCAAGTTAGCCACCCATCAACACCATTCGCAATGGATTAGTGGTGATGTTTCACGCCAGCATGCGCACCAAATGCGCGCACAATGTGATGCGATAGTGGTAGGTGTAGGTACATTGTTGGCAGATAATCCTTCTTTAACTGTGCGTGAAGCAAGGCTTAAAGGCGAGCCACCATTGCGTGTAGTGATGGCAAAAGCTGCACCTCAACCTTTTGTAGATTGTAAGCTATTATCCCAAGCTGCCAACACCAGATTATACATCACCCAAGACAATGTTTATGCCCAACAATGGCGTGATTTGGGTGTGGATGTGGTCTTGCAAGAAAGCTTGAAGGCGTGTTTCAAACACTTGGCAAAACAAGGTTGTTTGTTGGTATTGCTCGAAGGCGGAGGCAAACTTCATGCTGCTTGTTTTGAGGAGAAGCTGAGCAATGAAATCATGTTATATCAAGCTCCACTGCTGATTGGGGGCACAGATGCTGTAAATTTGTGGCATGGTCAAGGTGTTAGCACCATGCCTGAAGCCTTGTCGATTCAACATATTCAACGTAAAAAACTAGGGCAAGACATGCTGATTCGCGGGGATGTGCATTACCCTGCTTAATATTCAAAAGAGCCAAGAGTATCACTGCCCAGCTGGTGTATGTCGCCGAATCACATCCCTGCCCTCTTCAGACATACTATCCCAAACTGTGCGTTTTTCTTCATCCGATAATAAACTATCTGCCATATCCACCAGCATTGAAATCCCCCCTTCTACTTTCAAATCCCCCACAACTCCCCAAATCAATACAAACAAAAATGCTACAAAAAAAGATATAGTTATCAAAAATTTACGCTGTTTTCTAGTCAACCTTTTAGCCCGCGAACTTCTATCCCAACTCATGTTACATGCCC
>JAUZQU010000090.1 GCA_030950835.1 Mariprofundaceae bacterium
CAAAAGCACAGGGGATGTTGATCCTTTGTTATCGGATATAGTTCATGGTCCGGCGCGTGAAGATGATTTGGGGCTAGATGATTTTGAAATGGATGACTTTAACCTTGAAGATATTGATGCTTCTGCAGTGGAATCCGGTGATACAGGCTTACAAGATGCTATGGGTGGTGGAAAAGAGCCGTTAGAAGACTTGAATGCGACGGTGATTTTACATAATATGACCGAAGACCTTAAAAGTGTGATTGGTGACATGGATGAGCTTGATGTTGAACAAACTTCTACCAGTGAATTGGTTGACTTTGATTTGGCAGGTGACTTAGCCCAAGAATTGGGTCTGGATGATTCAGCGATGAACCAAGTAGATCCTATGGGTGAAGACTTTAGTGCAACTCAGGAGCTGGGTCAGATGAATGATGAAATTGGTACGCTTGGGCAAGACTCAGTTATCTCCAGCAGTGCTTTTGGCAATGATGTGATTGATCCTATGGCTGTTGATTATGATGCTACGCAAGAGTTGGATAATTTAATGGGTGAACTGGATGGTTTATTGGATGAGGATGCGCCTAAACCATAAATAGTATGTTTTTACGTTTATGTTTTGCCCTGTCACTGTTGTTGTGGTCGCTGCTTTTGACCGACTTGCTGGCAATGATACTACTGACTTGCTTGTGTTGTATGCTTTTGTTGCTTCAAGGTGCACAAGCCACATTGTTGATACGAAGTTTTCGTTTATTACTCTGGCTCTTTGTCCCCATTACCCTGTTTCAAGGTCTGTTTACGCCAGGTATGTATGTACAATACCCCATAGCTTTGCCGCTAACCTTTGAAGGCTTGCAACGCGCTTTATGGTTATGTAGCCACCTTTTATTGATGTTTATTGCAGCCTTAACTTGTTTTCGCTTGTTGCAAAGCGATGAGTGGCGCTTTTTGCTGCTGCGTGTGCCTTGGCTGGGTCAACGTAGCGTGGCTTACATGCTTTTATTACCCGAGCTTAGAGCTGTGGCAAGGCAAACTTTACAAGAACAACGTGTTGCTTGGTTAGAGCAGCCAGAAGTTTGGTATATCAAGTGGCAGTGTTTTCCAAGGCTGCTGGTGGAGAGTTTGCATAAGATGTTCAAGGCGAGTAAAGACGAAGCGTTTGCTTTGTGGTCAAATTGGTCAATGCGGGTGAAAACTTTGCATACATCGGTGACGTGGTTCGATGGTTTGCGTTTGGACTTCTTTTACGCAGCTTTATGTGGGTTGGGCTGGTGGGTTTATGTCTGAACATCAGCAAGCTGACTCCATGATTCCGAAACAACGTCTAGCGATGGTGATTGAATTTGATGGAGCATTGTTTCATGGCTGGCAGCGGCAAAACAATGCTTTTACGGTGCAAGAAGCTTGCGAAAATGCTATTGCTGCGATTGAAGGCGAGCTTTCTCAGCCTAATTTTGTGGCGGCAGGTCGTACAGATTCGGGTGTGCATGCCACACATATGCTGATTCATGCTGATGTGCTGGAATCGCGCTGGCGCAAGTCACCGCATGCTTATGTGCAAGGTATGAACCACAAATTACCTGACGGGGTGGCAGTGCACGGGGTAAAAGCGGTAGCGCATGACTTTCATGCCCGTTTTGCTTGTGTGCAGCGACGTTATCAATATAAAATTTGGAACCGATCCGTGGCATCGGTATTGAATCAACGCCATGCTTGGTGGGTGGGGCAAGCCTTGAATGTGGCTAATATGCAGCAAGCAGCCACTTATTTGTTGGGTAAACATGATTTCACTTCCTTTCGGGCAGCTTCTTGTCAGGCGCATTCAGCCCAACGCACGATTCACCACTTGGATATTCAGCAAAATGGACATGAAATCACGGTGGATGTGGCAGCAGATGCTTTTTTATATCATATGGTGCGTAATTTAGTGGGTAGTTTGGTGGCTGTGGGCGTGGGGCGTTGGCAAGCTGATAAGATAGCAACGTTGTTGCAGGAAAAAGACCGTACCCAAGCGGCGCAAACAGCACCAGCCCATGGTTTATACTTTACAGACGCGATTTATGCTGAATTTTCAGCGCAAGATATTTCGGGTTTGGTGGGGTAAACGGTGCGGGTAGTCGTGATTGGTGCAGGTATCATTGGGCTGCTGACTGGATTGCGTTTAAAGCAACAAGGTGTTGATGTGCTTATTTTGGAGAAATCCAAGGTGGGACAAGAGTCTTCTTGGGCTGGTGCAGGTATTCTGTGCCCGATTCATCCTTGGTTATACCCAGATATATTTACGGACTTGGTGAACGCCAGCTTGGACTTGTATCCTGCTTTAGAAGCAGAATTGCAACGCGAAACAGGGCATGATATTCAGCGTATGCAAAGCGGTTTGCTGATTCCTTGTTTTGCAACGGATAAGATTCAACATCAAACTGCGGCAGAGCTTTGGTCGCGCAAATTTGGCTGGAATATGCAACGTTTAAACGCCGAAGAAGCGAGAGAAAAACTACCCATATTATCCTCTGATATCAGTGAAGCTTTGTATTGGCAAGATGTCTGCCAAGTGCGCAACCCTGAGCTATTAACGGCTGTATTGTTGTACTTGCGTCAGCTTGAAGTACCGATTGTGGAGCAATGTGAAGTTGAGGAGCTATTGGAAGATGGCGTTGGTCATGTCGTCGGTGTGCGCACTTTTACTGGGCAAAAGTATGATGCAGATGCGGTACTTTTGGCAGCGGGAAGCTGGAGTGCTGCGTTGGCGGAACAAGCTGGCTTTACACTGCCTGTGCAACCGGTGAAAGGTCAAATAGTCTTACTCAAAAGTGAAGTGAATACCTTACAACATATTGTAAAACATGATGATGTTTATCTTGTGCCACGCCGTGACGGACGTATTCTGGTGGGCGCAAGCATGGAACATGTGGGTTTTCAACGGGGTAATACCCAAGCAGTTTTACAAAGCTTATTGGATGCAACATATAGGCTGCTGCCAGAGCTGGAAAAGGCTGAAATTGAACATCAATGGATGGGTTTTCGCCCTGGTAGCCCTGATGGTTTACCTTTTTTAGGCAAAGTAAAGTCCAAACAGGGTTTGTGGGTTGCGACAGGGCATTATCGTAATGGGGTGGCACTAGCGCCGATTACGGAACAAATCATGGCAG
>JAUZQU010000091.1 GCA_030950835.1 Mariprofundaceae bacterium
GATGCCCCAGCACCGTACCCAATGCCCCTTTGGCTTCGCCCGAAATCACCCTCACTTGGTTGCCACAACAAGCATGAAATTGATAACCATCCTCAGATTTGCGATTTTTATGTTTTAAGGTGCTCGAAACCCCTGGTTCAATGTGTTCACCAGCCCAGCCAAACACCGAATCACCAATTTTAACATTGTAAGTAATACCACCCTTACTCGGCCAAGAAAACACCTCACCCTTACTACCCACTTCAAACGGAGCCCACATCTGCGCAGGCGAAACGCCGCCTTGCACCCCCGTCATCACCAGTTGTTTACGATTTGTTTTTAAGCTCATGTTGATTCTCCACTGTCTGATTCGATCAATAAATGCTGCGGCATTTCTTTTTTGGCTTTTCCCGACAACTCACCCAAAGTTTTAATTTGACTAAGCACACTGCCTCGCCCTAGTTTAACTTGCCCGAACGCCTTGTCATACGAAAGCTGAGCTTGCTGCAAGCGTTGCCCCACATCTTCAAAAGACTTCATGAAATCTACCACTTTATCATGCAACAAACCTGCTCGATTGATAAGTTTGGCAACATTCTCGCTTTGTCGTTCATAGCGCCAAAGCTGCTCTACCAATTTCAGCGTGGCATACAACGTCGATGGTGTCACCACGGCAATACGTTGATCAAAAGCAGCCTCAAAAATACTTCTATCCGCCTCAATCGCCATCAAATATGCGCCTTCAATAGGCATGAACATCAACACATAATCGGGCGAGTGTATGCCTTCTAAGTGGTCGTAGCGTTTTTTTGCCAGTGTTTGGATATGGCTTTGCATACTTTTGCAGTGGGCGCGGATAAACTGTTTCCTTTGCTCATCATCTTGCGTATTCATGGCGCGTTCATAGTCAGTTAACGACACTTTTGCATCGATAATCACTTGTTTGTCACCAGGCATACGAATAATCACATCAGGCCGCTGGCGATTGCCCTCATCATTGATAAATGTCTGCTCGCGTTCAAACTCATAACCCTCACGCAAACCACTGCTTTCTAAAAGTTTTTCCAAAATCATCTCGCCCCAATTGCCTTGGGCTTTATTATCACCTTTCAAGGCTTGGGTAAGATTAATGGCATCTTGGCTCATTTGCTGATTCAGGTTTTGCAGATGTTGTAAATGTTGCGACAACGCAGAACGCGCCTCAATATCTTCTTTGTGCACCTGCTCCATACGCGCTTTAAATTCAGAGATGTCTTTTTGCATGGGTTTGATGATGTTGTCCAAACTTTCCTTGCTCGCGGTGGTCATGCGCTGTTGTTTTTCTTCAAATATTTGGTTGGCAAGTGTTTTAAACTCTAACGCCAACTTTGTTTTGGCATCTTCAAGCAAAGCCAGCTTCTCAACCGCTGCTTGCTGCTCTTTTTCTGCTGCCATGTTTAAGCGGGCAAGCTCGCTTTGCTGTTGACTATTATTGGCTCGAAGTTGCTCAAGTTGCTGGTTCAACTGCTGCCCTTTGAGCTCTTCTTTACGCATCAAGTCTTGTTGTATATGCAGTGCTTGTTCGGCAGTCGCCGCGCTGGTATGGCTTTGCTGATGTTGTTCACGCAAGACCTGCAACGCTTGTTGCTGCTGCTGATTTTCCTGCTGCAAACGCTCTAAGGCCGCCTGTGTCAGCTCAGCTTGGGTGTGTTGCTGCCTAAGCTCATCTTGCAAAGACTGCACACGTTGACTTTGCAGCCCTTTGCCACGCCATAACCAGCCAGAAAGCAGCCATGAAACCAAGACAAAGACCAACATCATGACTATGATTACAATATCCATATTACCCCCTTATCACTCAATCGTATGCGGTACAGGCAAGTTGATACCCGTAGTATTTTTCATCAACAATTGTTTCACCACACCCGCATTACCCATCATTTTCATACCTAAACCACGCAATTTCACCCACGCAGGCAGTTGGGCTTGGAAAGTTTGGTGCAGGGCTTCCATGCTTGCCATAGTCAGCAGCACATCAGGCATACGTTGCTTCATATAACGGTTCAGCACCGCCAGCTCACCCCAATCTTCCTCAAACTTTCGGGCATCCACAATCTCTTGTGCCAACACCATCGCATCCCGCAAACCAAGATTAACCCCCAGCCCCGCCAAAGGGTGAATCGAATGCGCCGCATCACCAATCAATGCCAGCCTATGCCGCACTATATGCCTTGCCAACTGCGCTTTTAAAGGGAAGGCAGCGCGTTGCCCCACTTCCACTATACCACCACACAAACCGCCCAAATGTTCGTTTAAATCATCCATGAAAGCAGCGTCTGACAACGCCAATAAACGCTCACTTTCAGCCGTGGTACAACTCCAAACAATGGAACACATATTGTCGGGCATAGGCAACACTGCCAAAGGCCCTGTACTCAGAAAGCGCTGAAAAGCGGTGTTTTGATGCGAAAACCGTGGTGAAACATTGGCCACAATGCCTTGTTGTCCATAATCACGTTGGAAAACATCAATATCCGCCTGCCCTCGCAACCATGAATTTGCCCCGTCTGCCCCCACAATCAAGGGTGTTTCCAATACACGTCCACCAGCAAGCTGCACTTGCACCCCATCTCGTCGCCAAAGCACTTGTTGCACACTCTCAGGGCAAAGTAACTCCACATCCACACTTTCTTGTAAGCTCTGCCTCAAACCATCCAACAATACCCTATTTTCAAGCAAATAACCCAGTGTTTCTTCATCAATTTCTGAAGCATCAAAACGCATGCCCCCTTGTTCTTGCCCGTCCCAAATGCGCATGCTGGTCATCATACCTGCATCTTGCTCAAGGTATTTCCATACACCCAAACGCTGCAAAATGCGCACATTACCCTGCACAATCGCCGATACCCGACAATCTCTGCCCAAAGATAATCTCGCCTGCCCAGCCAGACGCTCCACCAAGACAATATGCAGCCCTGTATGCCTTAATGCCGCCGCCAACATCAAACCCACCATGCCTGCGCCCACAATCAGCAAGTCCACTGCTTCCCCTTTTCTATCTTGCGTCTGCATCACTTGCCTCCCTGCAACTGCGCCAAACCTGAAGCTTGTTGTAATAAAACTTGTTTTAAGCTGGGTGTAGCTTGTAAACCACGCAACGCTTGCCCACGCAGCCAAGGCAGGCGTAAACATGAAGCCGCAAAAGCTGCCAGCACACCTTCGGTAAAACCAAGCACGGCTAAAGTGTCCAAACGTCTTCGTTCTGCATACGTTTCTGCCACCATACTACAATGCCACGCCCCTTGCGCCCAAGTTTGTTGCAACACATCCACCAACACCGCCACATCCCTTAAACCCAAATTCATACCCTGCCCTGCCACGGGGTGAATAGTGTGTGCTGCATTACCAATCAAAGCAATACCAGCTTGTGCAAAAGACTGCGCCACCCTCAACTCCAAGGGGAAACTCGCCCGTTTACCCACCGCTTGCCATGCCCCTGTTTGCTGCATCACATCCATGCCCATGTCTGCTTCTAAAGCCTGCATAAAAGCTGCTGCATCCAGCTTCATCAGCTGCATTGCCCGCTGTGGTGCAACCGACCATACCAAAGAAAACCTACCATCTGCCAATGGTAAAAGTGCCAAAGGCCCTTCTGCTCTAAAACATTCGTATGCCACGCCACCATGTTCTTTTTCTGCAGTGAGTGAGGCAACAATAGCCACACGATTATGATCCCAGCCACGCGTTTGAATGCCTGCAAGGCGGCGCACTTGGCTATTTGTCCCATCTGCGCCCACCACAAGCTGGCAACGCAGCTGACTGACCGCGCCATCTGCATCTAGCTGCACCGTAGTAGCACCGTCAGCATCACGCTGCATAGACAAACAACGCGCTGGACAAAAGGTGTCCACCTTATCCCGCAAAGCAGCGTGTAAAACTTGCAAGACAAAGCGGCTCTCCACCACATAACCCAGAGCATCGGCGTTGATTTCAGTGTGTTGCATGTCTACCGTGCCAGCTTTGCGTGTCTCCGCTTGTGAAGCAACGGACTGTGGGGGTTCACACACATGAATACGCTCAATATGACCTGTCCCATGCCCCGCTAGGCTTTGCCACACCCCCAACGTTTGCAAATAACGCGCCGAACCCTCTGACAACGCAATCACCCGCTCAGGTTCACTAGGCTGCAATGCCGCCGCAAAAGCATCCACCAGCGCCACCTGTTTACCCAGTTGCGACAGCTGCAATGCCAAAGCGCAACCCAACACACCCGCACCTACAATCACCACATCATATATTATTTCGTTTTTGTCCATATTTTCCCTTGATTCACCCTATGTAGACAGCAAACCCAGCTGCACCACGCCCCACAATATGCAAGGGCGAGTGTAAAACCTTGCTCCGCATTCGTCTATGATTATGCTTTTGCCTATGAGTATCATCGGTATAGGCGTAGACAGAATCGCCATCGCACGCATTCAACGTAGTTATCAACGTTTTGAGACACGTTTCATACAGCGTATTTATAGTGAACAAGAATACCATTTAGCACAACAAAAAGGTCTATTTCGCCGTTTAGCCATGTTTTTTGCTGCCAAAGAGGCCGTTGCCAAAGCTTTAGGCACAGGTTTTGTCGGTTTTGGCATGAAAGATATTGAAGTCTATTATGTAGCAAGCGGTCAGCCGCATATTCGTTTACATCCAGCCGCACAAACCATTGCCCAACATGCAGGCATACAACATATCCACTTATCATTGACCGATGATGATGGTGTCGCCATGGCATTTGCCATTGCCGAGTGTACACCTCAAGAATAATCCGATTTCCTGACCCCAGTCATACACTACGCTTGGCAAAAAGGGCTACGCGCAAAATATTTCCACCCCGTTTTGACACCTAAAACGAAAGCTGCAGCAAATCACTTGGGCAGTTTTTTTACTTCGTTTCTGAAGATGAGTTGTACAAAGCGCAAGATAGGCTGCTCTGAGGCATTGGTGGTAAAGAAGTGAAGGACGAACCTACCATGTTCACTAAGTAGCAATTAAATAGTATACTGTCACCTATTTCACGGAAAAATGAACAGTATCAAGGCAATAGTAAAAACCGAACAGCAGTTTGGTAGCCGTTCGCTTTGGATTGATGATGAAGTGGAACGCAGACTTGAACTTGAAGGCATATTTGCG
>JAUZQU010000092.1 GCA_030950835.1 Mariprofundaceae bacterium
ACCTGCATAGCTGCATGGCACTTAACGTTTAGGCTAAGGTACGTATTTGCGGCGGAGCGCAAATATGGATTTTAGCCAATGTTGAACTCAACCTTCGGTAGCTAAAGACTCTCGAAAACCACTCTCGTATAGGCTCATAAACATCTTATGAGTAAAGTTACAAAAAAAAGTTTAGGCTCGGACTCTTCAAAAACGGTAATTGATCAAGCCAAACGGGAAGTTCCAGACTTCATTGAGCATTTCAAAAAGTTCGAGCAACAAATGGTTATTGGAGGCTATTCTTCGAGTACACTGTTCTGTTATGGACGAGCTGTTGCTAAGGTAAGTTTGTATTGGAAAAAGTCATTATTAGACCTTCAACCAGATCAAATTAATGATTTTCTACATGCTTTAGCAGAAGAGAAAAAAGCAAGCTCGACCTATTTCAAGCACACTGTTTATGGCTTGCGGTTTTTCTTTCGCTTGTACCATATGGATGACAAGCGTATAAAACTTCCAGTAATCCGTAATTCAAAAAAACTAATCGCCGTGTTTTCAAAAGCAGAGCTAAAGCGATTATTGATGGCTCCTAAAAGCTTAAAATACCGTGTGATCTTGGCCTTGATTTATTCAGCAGGACTTCGGATCAGTGAACTGTGTAATTTAAAGATCACCGACATAGATTCAGATCGGATGCAGATACAGGTTCGTAATTCAAAAGGGAATAAAAGCAGATACGTTGTACTGAGTGATTACATCTTGATTGGTTTACGCAACTATGTATTGAGCAGTAAACCTTCGGTGTATTTATTCAACGGAAAAACAAAAGGTGAACCTTTGGGAACAGGCTCCATCCAACAGTCTTTTAGGCGGGCAATGACAACAGCCAATATCAATAAAGCAGCCTCAGTGCATACCCTTCGCCACAGCTATGCGACCCATTTACTCGAAGACGGATTAGACATTGTGAGTATCAAGGATCTTTTGGGCCATTCACACATTGAAACAACCATGCGTTATTTACATGTGGCAAAGCTTGATCGAATAAGAGCGCATAGCCCTTTGGATACGCTTTACAAGGAATCGTAGCTGAGACCAAAATTCGAGATAGCAACAATACTCCATCGCTATGAGCAAACGTTTTTACAACATCACACCGTAAGTGCACAGGTTTTAAAAACGTTTCATGCTATTAAAATTTGTAGGACAAGAAAATTAGGCGGACACAAAAAGAGGTGTTCTTGCTGTGATCATGTTTCAATCAGCTACAACAGCTGTCGCAATCGCCACTGTCCAAAGTGTCAAAACATAGCCAAGCAAAAATGGATCAAACAGCGTGAAGCTGAACTTCTTGTTGTGCCTTATTTTCATGTGGTGTTTACCTTGCCTTCAGAGTTTAACCTACTAGCACTGTCGAACCCAAAACAGGTCTACAACGCATTATTTCAAGCTTCTTGGCAAACGATTCAAACATTTTCGGCTGATCCCAAACACCTGGGAGCAAAGACCGGGATGACAGCCGTTTTACATACATGGGGACAAACACTATCGCTTCATCCACATCTTCATTGCATCGTGCCCGGTGGTGGTCTAAATGCTAAAGGCGAGTGGGTGCTACCTAAAAAATCTACCAAACGTTCGATACGTAATCAAAAGTACCTCTATCCTACACAAACATTGAGTGCGGTTTACAGAGCAAAATTTATGTCCTGTTTAAGAGAACAAATCACGATTCCACAACAAATAGCCAAGGCGGTGATGTATAAAGACTGGGTGGTGTATGCAAAACGTCCTTTTTTAGGTCCAAAACAGGTGATTGAATATTTGGGAAGGTATACCCACAAAATAGCGATCTCCAATCATCGTTTACTGAGCATTAACAATCGTCGAATCACTTTTGGGTACAAAGATTATAGGGCTTCAGGTGCTAATAAGAAAATGACTTTGAGTTCTATAGAGTTTATTCGTCGGTTTTCGATGCACATCTTACCGCATGGCTTTACTCGGATCCGTCATTACGGAATCTTGGCCAGTAAAAACAAGGCGATAGACTTAAATAAGGCAAAGACCTATTTTGGGTTGGGAAAATGGATCAAGCAAGAATTTAAATGGGAGGATATCGCCAGTGAGAGGCTCAATATTATACCCAATCAATGTCCAAAGTGTAAGAAATTAACCTTAGAAGTTATTGAAATTATCCACCCAATGCGTGGGCCTCCATCTGCAATCAAACCTAACAATGATTTTTAACCTGCTCAAATATAGTGACTTAATATCCGTGAAATACTCGGACAGCCAGCGTACAGCCTTGACTTTCAAAAAGCCGATGAGCGACTATCAAATACCTGATGAATTACATTTCTACACCTCATTTAAAGGTCATAAGTGCGACTTTATTAATTGAAAACTTAGCGCATAGAGACAAGAATGTCTATTCAATGCCCATAGGGTTAAAATTACTTGCTACCAAAGGAACGTGCAACAGTAAGCACAATGAAGTCAAGAAGGCTTGACCATTCATTGATGCTTATATGTTATACTTATAGATTTAACGTGAGCTGATCGAGTTTTGTGATGAAGTTTTCTGAAAGTTGACGGGAAACAAAAATGGTAGTTTTGTCTTCCCCGCAATTTGGTTTCATCTTAGAAATACCAAGAGTG
>JAUZQU010000093.1 GCA_030950835.1 Mariprofundaceae bacterium
ACTATAACAACAACACAGCACCAAACCAACTATGATAAACTCGGCAACATCATTAGTCAGCGGAAAACACCAGGCAGCACAGATGTTCCTGCCAGCGGGAGCTTTGTCTTAGATATGTATATTGGCTTTGTATTTTAAATGAAAGTACTACGCTCTTTTGCCGCTGCAACCCAACAAAACTTCAAGCAATGCGCTATTACGATTGGTAATTTTGATGGTGTACACATGGGGCATCAGCAAGTCTTAGCAGAATTAAAAGGTCATGCTGTATCAGGGCAACATCTGGGTGCCCAAGCTTGTCCTGCTGTGGTGGTTACTTTTGAACCACATCCACGGGCATTTCTTTTTCCAGCAGAAGCTCCACGCCGTTTATCGCATTTGCATGAACGTTTAGAAGCCTTAAAACAAGCTGGTGTGGATGCCGTATTATTATTACACTTTAATCAACAACTTGCCAGCATGTCTGCTACTGATTTTATGCAAACCTTGCATCAAAGTTTAAGTTTTAAACATATTCATGTCGGTTATGATTTTGCCTTTGGCAAAGACAGGCAAGGGCAAGCCGATATGATGCGTAAACTTGGTGATCAACAAGGGTTTACAGTCAGTGAAGCCGCAGCTTTTACCATGTTGGATGGTATTGTTTCATCCAGCCGCATTCGCTCTGCCATTGAAGCTGCGGATTTCACACTCACAGAAAAACTGCTTGGGCGAGCTTATGCCATATCGGGCAGGGTAGGGCATGGAGAAAAACGCGGGCGGGAAATGGGTTTTCCCACGGCGAATCTCAATGTTAAAAATTTAACCCATCCTCCTGTGGGGATTTATGCGGCTTGGGCAGAGTGGGATGGTAAAAGGGTAAAGGCAGCGGCATATTTGGGCTACCGACCTACCTTTCATGGACGCACCTTATTGTTGGAAACCCACTTGTTGAACCATCAAGAAAACGTGTATGGTAAACGTTTAAAGGTCAGCTTTGTGCAACGCATTCGTGAAGACAGAGCCTTCATCAATGCCGAGCTTCTAGCCCAACAAATCCAAAGTGACTGTCAAGCGGCACACCATATATTGGATAATGATGGCAGTCCGCTGCAAAAGTGACTAAACTTCGCCTGTATAATCAGTAAACATTATCATGTGAGGGTATCCATGGCAGTCAATAAAGTTGTTTTAGCGTATTCAGGTGGTTTGGATACATCTATTATTTTGAAGTGGTTACAAGATACCTACCAATGTGAAGTCGTCACATTCACAGCTGACATTGGGCAAGGTGAAGAAGTTGAAGAAGCGCGTATTAAAGCCAAGGCATGTGGTGCATCGGCAGTATACATTGATGATTTAACTGAAGAATATGTGTCTGACTTTGTTTTTCCTATGTTCCGCGCCAACGCTATTTATGAAGGCGAATATCTACTAGGTACCTCCATTGCCCGCCCTTTAATTGCCAAACGTATGATTGAAATTGCCAATATTGAAGGCGCAGATGCTGTTTCTCATGGCGCAACAGGTAAAGGTAATGACCAAGTGCGTTTTGAGCTTGGTTTTTATGCTTTAAAACCTGATGTGACCGTCATTGCACCTTGGCGTGAGTGTAATTTAGTCTCCAGACAACAAATGTTAGACTTTGCTGCCAAGCATAACATTGAAATTGAACGCAAACGTGAAGGCTCAAAATCCCCATACTCTATGGATGCCAACTTACTACATATTTCGTATGAAGGTTATGACTTGGAAGATCCTTGGTCTGAGCCGCCTGAATCGATGTGGCGTTGGTCTGTTTCCCCTGAAAATGCGCCTGATCAGGCTGAATATCTTGAATTAGATTATAAAGGTGGCGATATTGTTGCCATCAATGATGTTAGCATGACACCTGCTACGGTATTGCGTGAGCTTAACCGCTTGGGCAACAAACACGGTATCGGACGCATTGATATGGTGGAAAATCGTTATGTAGGCATGAAGTCGCGTGGCTGTTATGAAACACCTGGCGGCACGATTATGATAAAAGCACATCGGGCGATTGAAAGCATTACACTAGATAGAGAAGCCGCCCACCTTAAAGATGAGTTGATGCCCAAATATGCTAAACTGATTTATAATGGTTATTGGTTTGCCCCTGAAACACGTATGATGCAATCTGCGATTGATGCTTCACAAGCGACCGTCAATGGCACTGTGCGTTTAAAATTATATAAGGGTAATATTTTGGTAGTAGGGCGCAAGTCAGACAACTCTTTATTTGATGAACGTTTATGTACCTTTGAAGATGATGAGGGTGCGTACAACCAACAAGATGCAGAAGGTTTCATTAAACTGAATGCTTTGCGTTTACGCATGAATAAATTAGCAGGGGTCTAATTTTATGGGTTATTATGATAAAATAACACGCCTGCTGCATTGGGGTTTTGCTTTACTGATTCCTTTGCAACTGCTTAGCGAAGAACTGATGAAACGCCCCAAACCAGGGCGTATTCGTGATGAGTCACAAATCTTCTTCTTTGAAATGCATGAGTGGATTGGTATGTGTTTGCTGGTCTTGATTATCGCACGTTTGGCTTGGGGTTTTGTCGGCGCAGAGGGTGGTTGGTCGCGTTTGTTTCCTTACTTTTCAGCGCAAGGTCGCTCTGGCTTAGCCGATGAGGTTTCCCATGAAATTCCTGGCTGGTTCAAGGGTAAATTACCCACACCAGGGCAAGAAGATTATATTGCAGGTGCTGTACACGGCTTAGGTTTGCTGCTGGTCTTCGCTATGGGAACTACAGGTGCCATCATGTTGTATGGCATGGAAGAGTCAGGTAAAATGCTTGGTTTTGTCCATGATATGAAAGAAATACACGAAATATTGGGTGAGTTATTATGGATTTACATTTTTGCCCATGCTGCAGTCACCATCTTACATATGGTTTTAGGACATTCTATGATGGCAAGGATATTCAGCTTCAAAAAATAGAGGTCTTACCATGAAAAAAACATTTTCTTTGTTGATGAAAGGGGTTGAAAAAACACGTTATGTATTGCTCAACCTCTTTTTTCTACTGTTTATTGCCTTTTTCATCATCACCATCATCAATGCCCAACCCTCTGTACCTGATAAGTTCATTTTACACTTAAATTTAACGGGTAGTTTGGTAGAGCAGGTCAAACATCCTGAATTCGGTTTATCATCCTTCACTGCCCCCTCACCGCAACAGGTTAAAGTGCATGATGTTGTCACAGCACTCGAACGTGCTGCTAAAGATGAACGTGTATTGGCGGTATACCTGGATGTACAAAAGTTAACATCTGCTTCTTTGGTGCATATGCAGGACATACGTCAAGCCATACTCAAGTTTCAAAAAAGTGATAAACCCATCATCGCTTATGCCCATCATTATTCACAAGCCCAGTATTACCTTGCCGCTGCCACCGACCAAGTTTTCCTGCACCCTATGGGATATATTGGACTTAATGGTTACAGTTTATATCGTAATTATGTGCGTGAAACCTTGGAAAAGTTGTCTATTGATGTGCATGTTTTCAAAGCAGGGCGATACAAATCTGCAGCTGCTCCATTATTACAAAGCTCTATGTCTCAAGATGAACGTGAAGCCAATAGCATGTGGTTAAACACCTTATGGCAAGTCTATCGCGATGATTTGAAAACCATGCGCAACATTGAACCATCTCGTTTACAATATATCTTGGATCATCCCATCAGCACCTTAAATGAGCATCAACAAGATTTATCGCGCATGTTTTTAGCTGAACATTGGGTCGATGATTTGTTGTTTGCTGACCAAGCAGAAGATTTTCTTGTTGCACAAGTGGGTCATGTTGAACAAGTCCCGTTTAAACATTATCTATTGGCAAGTGGTAGTGGTTTTTTACCCACAGCACCTGAATCTGAAAAGCACTGGGTAGCGGTGATTACAGGAAGTGGTACGATTTTAGAAGGTGAGCAACCTGCTGGTAGTATTGGTAGCACAAGTATGGTGGCGCTATTACAAACTGCTTTAGAAGATGAGCGGGTTCAAGCTGTGGTCTTACGTTTAAACACCCCTGGCGGCAGCGCAGCGGCTTCGGAAAGTATTCGTCATGCTATCGACTTGCTCAAACAAGCAGGTAAACCTGTTGTAGTGTCCATGGGTAGTATGGCAGCTTCAGGTGGCTACTGGATTGCCACCGCTGCAGATGAAATATGGGCATCAGCTGCAACTTTAACGGGATCCATTGGTGTGTTTGGTATTATTCCAAATATTTCAAGGAGTTTGAATCATTTAGGTATTCAAACCGATGGTTTGGGCACCACCCATATCGCAGGATCTTTACGCATCGATCAACCATTAAGTGATGACATCAAAACACTGATGCAAATGCATATTGAACAAACTTACCAACAATTTACCCAGCTGGTTGCCCAAGGTCGAAACATGGATATCAACCAAGTAAAAAAACTTGCCGAAGGGCGGGTTTGGAGTGGTTATGAAGCGCATCAGTTGGGTCTAGTAGACCACCTTGGTGACATCAACGATGCCATACTTGCAGCAGCCAAACTTGCCAATATTGAGGCTGAACATGAACCTATCATCATCAGTCCACCACAAAACACATGGGATCTGTTATTAGAAACCATCTTGAGCCAAGCCATGGTTTGGGGTTTTGAGCCACAACCCAACTCGCTCATGGTACAAGTCATCCATAACATCCAAACCCAGCTACAACAAGTACAACAGCTCAATGATCCAAGGCATATTTATGCTTTAAGCGACCTTAATGTTGCCCAATAAAAGTCTTGCATTGAAGGGTTATTTAAACTCATAATTGCTGCAAATAAAGGGCAAGATATTCAGCGCAACCATGGAACACTTCTCAACACTGCGGTGTTTTCCACATCTAAAGCACTTTTCACAAGTTTACCCACTTATAATTGGTAAGAGCCTAATAAAACATGGGCAATACTTCCCTGCCAAAGTTGATAAATATGGTTCAGCCTATGATGATGGACAAGTTAGCCTATGTTTGAGGGTGAATTCATCTATCTTTCAGCTAGGGTGCCACCATGGATGATTTGGAACTTTGGACGCTTATTAAAAATCAGTTAAATAACGTGCTTTCACCTGCGAAAATGGGAGCATGGGTTGAACCAGTAGTGGCTGAAGTTCAAGATACCACACTTATTTTAAAAGTACCCAGTCAGTTTTTTATTGAAGGACTTAAAACCGATTGTGAGCAGCATATTGATGATGTTTTAAAAACTTTAAACCTCAACTATTTACTCGATTACCAAGTCGATAAATCTATCCATTTAGGTGCTTCTACCCCTGAAAATAAAACTGTCAAAAAGAATACTATTGATGGTTTTATTGATGAACGTTTTACCTTTGAAAACTTTGTCGTGGGTTCGAGCAATGAGTTTAGTCACGCTGCAAGCATGGCAGTTGCTGAAGCACCCGGTACAGAATACAACCCTTTATACATCTATGGTGGTGTGGGTTTAGGCAAAACCCACTTGATTAATGCTGTTGCCAACAAGTTAGCTGAGCGTGATAATATACGTATCGCTTATCGCACAGGTGAACATTTTACCAACGAACTCATTGATTCTATTCGTTCGCACAATACTGCTGCTTTTCGTGATAAATATCGTAAAGTGGATGTCCTTATCATTGATGATATTCAATTTATTGAGGGTAAACAAAGTACACAAGAAGAATTTTTTCACACTTTTGATGCTTTACACAAAGCTAAAAAACAAATCATCCTCACTTCAGACCGTAAACCATCATCCATCAACAACCTCGCAGAGCGCCTTCGCTCGCGTTTCAGCTGGGGTTTGGTAGCAGATATCCAACCACCTAGCTTTGAGACGCGTATGGCGATTTTAAAGAGTAAGGTGGAGTTATCTGGTATTGACCTCGATGATGATATTTGTTTTTTACTGGCATCTAAAATAAGCAGCAATGTGCGCGAACTTGAAGGCGCACTCACCAGACTCACTGCTTATGCTAAATTATCAGGGCAACCCATTACTATGGCATTGGCCAAAGATAAACTTAGAGATCAGTTACAAATGAAATCAAAGATAGTTACTGTGGAAGATATTCAAAAACAAGTCGCTCTTTATTACAATATTCGTCTTGCAGATATGAAATCTAAAGTGCGTAAACGTAATATCGCATATCCCCGTCAAATTGCCATGTATATCAGTAAAGAAATGACTAAAATGTCTATGCCAGAAATTGCAGAAAAGTTTGAGAAAAAAGATCATACCACCATTTTATATGCACATCGAAAAATTCAAGCCGAACGTGATCAAGAGCAAAGTTTTGATGATGAGTTAAGCCGCTTAATGTTTATGATTAAAAGTGATACATAACAGCATGTGCATAAATAGATGTATAACATACTATAAAAACTGTGGATAAGTTGTGTTTGAGAAGATTTTCTATTCAAAAAAAGAAAAAAGCTCTATTGTTCACAACTTATCCACAGTTTCTTTAAACAACTATACACTGCAAGACAAGGTTTAAGTAAGCAGAATACAAAGGTTTTTCTATTTATACCACTTATTCACAATGCCTACTAAGACTACTATTAATTATAAATAGAGAAGGAGAGTATTAGAAACATGCATATTCAAACATCCAAAGTGGTTCTTTTTCAACAAATCCAACGTTGTCAAAACATTGTAGAAAAAAGAAATACCAATCCTATTTTAACCAATATTCATTTTGAAACCATAGAACAAGACTTAAAACTTACAGCCACCGACTTACAAGCAACCTTTTCAAGTACACAAGCAGTCAAAGTGATACAACAAGGAAGTTTCATTGTTGATGCTAAAAAGATTTTTGATATTGTCCGTGAACTTAACCCTGATTTTGAAATTGAATTAAAATTGGTAGATACCTTTTTAAACATTGTCAGTGGCGGTGTTCAATTTAAGTTAGCCACATTATCTCCAGATACTTTTCCACGTGAGCCTGAAGATGAAACAGATTTAACTATAAATATAGCTGGTGCAGAATTATCCCGTTTAATTAGCTCCACTAGTTTTGCTATGTCTACAGATGAAACACGTAAATATTTAACAGGTAGTTTGTTTGAAATCACTGCCGAACATGGTATGCGTGTTGTGACCACTGATGGACATAGAATGGCCTTACGCGATTTTCATTTGGATGGTCAAAGCGATGATGGACTTAGCATTGTACCGAAAAAAGCAGTGCTTGAAATCAAACGTTTGGCAGATGAATGTGAAGGTGAGATACGTTTATCTTTGGGTGAAAATCAAATACGCGTTGAATTGAAGCAACAACGTTTCACTTCTAAAGTGATTGATGCTAAATATCCTGTGTATGACGATGTGATTCCAAAAAACAACCCGTATACTGCTATCATGGATAAAAGCACCTTAGATCAAGCTCTGCGTCGCTGTATGGTGGTTGCCAACGACTTCACCCATGATGTAAAACTTCATTTCTCCAACAACACATTAAATATTGCCGCTCATAATACAGAGCAAGAGCAAGCCCATGAAGATATGGTGATTGAGTATGAAGGTTTGGATATTGAAATTGGTTTTAATGCTAAATATATGCGTGAGGTTTTAAATGCTGTGCAATCACAACGTGTACGTTTTCAATTAAAAGATAGTTTATCTCCTGCCTTATTATTAGAAGAATCCCATGATTTTTCGAAACATGTCTTGATGCCTATGCGTATTTAACTTGCTATTTACCTGTATCCTGCGGCATAATGCTGCTTTTTATATGGGTGGATTCAGGTTTCTATATTCACAAGATATTAAAAAATGAGAAGAGAGTAGGGAGTATATATGTCAGTTAAACATCCTGTAATTTCGGTCACTGGTTCATCTGGTGCGGGAACAAGCACAGCAAAAGTTGCCTTGGAACATATTTTTCATCGTGAAGAAGTGACTCCAGCTATTGTTGAAGGTGATTGTTTCCATAAATTTGACCGTTTAACATTTAAAGAAAAAGCCAAAGAGTTTGAAGCAGCAGGTAAACGTCTAAGTCACTTCTCTGATGAAGCTAACTTATTTGATAAAATCGCTGATTTATTCAAAGCTTACGGTGAAACTGGTAAAGGTAAAGCGCGTACTTACGTCCATGATGATGAAGAAGCGAAATTATATGGTATAGATTCAGGTAAGTTTACCGATTGGCGTGATATTGGTGAAGGTTCTGACTTATTGTTTTATGAAGGTTTACATGGTGGTGTAGAAGAAGTTCGTCCTTATTCAGATTTAATGGTAGGTATCGTACCTGTAGTGAATATTGAGTGGATTCAAAAGATTCATCGTGACACGGCTATGCGTGGTTACTCGTCTGAAGCTGTTGTGGATAATATTTTGTCCCGTATGCATGATTATGTACACTTTATTACACCACAGTTTAGCCATACAGATATTAACTTTCAACGTGTGCCACTGGTGGATACATCAAACCCATTCATTGCGCGTGATGTACCTACACCAGATGAAAGTTTAATGGTGATTCGTGTTAAAAACCCTGAGAAGTTTAATATTGATTTCCCATACTTGTTATCCATGTTGAACAATTCATTTATGTCGCGTCGTAATACGATTGTTATTCCATCAAGTAAAATGTTGTTGGCGATGGAGTTGATTTTCGCTCCCATCATTCATGGCATGTTAGAGAAACGTAAATAAACGTTTTTTCAAGTTATAATGTAAATGAAGAGGGTGCCTAAGGGTGCCCTTTTTTATGCGCTATAGCATATATTGGATTTAAATAGATAGTTTTATGTTTTATTTTGTTTTAAGCTTAGTTTACTATACATGGTGATAGCTTAGTTCGCTCTCTTTTGTAAACTTCCCTCATGTTAAATACATCTAAAAAGTTTCACGTGAAACATCCTGATGGCGCAGTGGATGTTTTGGTCATTGGTGCTGGTCATGCTGGTTGTGAGGCTGCTTTGGCTGCGGCACGACGTGGCGCGAAAGTGCGTTTGTTAACGCAAGATTTAGACACCATTGCTAAAATGTCATGTAACCCAGCCATTGGTGGCGTAGGTAAAGGACATCTGGTAAAAGAGGTGGATGCTTTAGGTGGGGCTATGGGTATTGCAGCCGATACTGCTGCTTTACAATACCGAATTTTAAATCAAAGAAAAGGCCCTGCTGTACAAGCGACAAGAGCCCAATGTGATAGGCGTTTATACCATATTCATATGCGTCACTTGTTGGATTTAGAAAGACATGTTCATTTACACCAAGGTACGGTCAATGAATTGATATTAGAGTCAGGCGTAATCAAAGGGGTGGTAGATAATTTTGGCGTGATGCATCATGCACCTGCTGTTATTTTAACCACAGGTACTTTTTTAGGTGGTTTGATTCACATTGGAGATCAACGTATTCCTGCAGGAAGAATGGGTGATGCTGCGGTGAATGGTTTAACCCAAGAGTTATACCAACAAGAATTAACCTTAGGGCGTTTAAAAACGGGAACACCACCACGTTTGGATAAACGTACGATTGACTGGTTAAGTCTTGAACAACAACCTGGAGATACAGCTGCAATCCCATTTTCATTGCTTAATAAGCAGGTGAATCAACAGCAAGAGAGTTGTGCGATTGCCAGAACCAATGCGCTAACACATGATATTATTCGTGAGAATTTAGAGAAGTCTGCGGCATATTCGGGTAGTATTGAAAGCAAAGGTCCACGTTATTGTCCCAGTATTGAAGATAAAGTGGTGCGTTTTGCAGACAAAGACAGCCATCAAATCTTCTTAGAACCAGAAGGTAGTGATCATGCTGAGGTATACCCTAACGGCATTTCAACCTCATTACCTGTGGATGTGCAGTGGAAGTTTTTACGTTCAATAAAAGGTATGGAAAAGGTGAATATTCTTCGCCCTGGTTATGCAATTGAGTATGATTATGTTGATCCTACAGAGTTACGCCCAACATTGGAGTGTAAAAAAGTTGCGGGTTTATTTCATGCTGGTCAAATTAATGGTACGACTGGTTATGAAGAAGCTGCTGCACAAGGTTTAATTGCTGGTATCAACGCTGCTGCATTGGCTAAGGATTTAGAGCTGTGGGTGCCTAAACGTTCAGAAGCGTATATGGGTGTGATGATTGATGATTTGGTACATAAAGGTATATCTGAACCTTATCGTATGTTTACTTCGCGTGCTGAATTTCGCTTACAACTCAGAGAAGATAATGCGGATATACGTTTGGCAGAGAAAGCGCAATCATTAGGTTTATTGAGTGATGTGCATCAGCAATGTGTGGATCAACGTTTGATACTTATGGACAAGACTACGAGCATGCTTAAAAATCAGCGTATTGGTTGTGGAAAAAAGTGGCAACAACGTTTGGAAGATGCGGATTTACCTACACCTAAACAAGAGATGCGTATTTCTGCTTATTGTCATCGCTCTGATGTAGATGTGGATAAAGTGCTTACTTTATTGGACTTATCGCATAATGTAGAAGCAAGGGATATTGCTTCGATAAAAGCAATATTACACTATGATGGTTATTTAGATAAACAGCAGTTGGAAGTGGATAAGTTTAAAAACCTTGAAAATATATTGATTCCTGATGCGATGGACTTTGAGCAAGTGATGGGTTTAAGTATGGAAGCCAAACAAAAACTTACATTAGCCCGACCTTTTAACTTGGCTTTAGCCTCTAGGATTTCAGGCGTGACACCTGCAGCTATCAGTTGTTTGATGATTTGGTTAAAACGTGCGTCTAAGGAAACCCAACTTTAAGTGGATAAACAGCAGTTAAAATATTGTGCAGAGGTATTACGTTTTCGTAAAGTGTTGAACTTAACGTCTATTCGTGATGAACATGTGTTTTACAAACGATTCATAGAACCCTCGATTGCCTTGAGCGAGTGGATTCCTCAAGGTGCTCAAGTGTTGGATATAGGTAGCGGCATGGGTGTACCGGGTATTCCATTGTTGATACATAGATCTGATATTACAGCTATATTGGTGGAAAGACGTAAAAAACGTACGGAGTTTATTCGTCATGTGGTGCGTAAACTTGCTTTAAAGTCAGAAGTGTATGATGCTGATATTTTTGATTTACCGCCGTTAGAGGCAACAGTATGTGTGGCAAGAGCAGTATCGGATGTGAAAACACTGTTGCAGATGTGTAATCAACATATTGTAGTAGGTGGTTTGGCAGTGTTACCAGTGCCTGATGATGTTTTTTTACCTGATATAACTGGATGGAAGCTTGTTCAAAAAGATGTTGATAACCCATTACAACGTGTGGTTTGTTATGAAAAGAAAGAGGGATAAGGGGAGGTGTTTCACGTGAAACATAATAAATTAGGGCCAGTATTATCGATTGCCAACCAAAAGGGTGGGGTAGGTAAAACGACTACAAGCATTAACTTAGCGGCATCTTTGGCTACATTAGATAAACGAGTATTGGTATTGGATTTAGATCCTCAGGGTAATACAACTTCTGGTTTGGGTGTGGACAAAGATAAAGTTGAAGTAGGTATGTATGATGTCTTGAGTAAAGAAGCAACGCTTGAAGAAGCGATGTTAGAAACAGAGTGTGAAGGTTTGTTTTTAGTGCCAGCAACCATGGATCTTTCTGGTGCAGAAGTTGAGTTGGTGAATGAAGATGATCGTGAAAATGTGTTGCTTGCTGGTTTTGAATCTTATGAAGGTGAAGCTTTTGATTATGTCATTATTGATTGCCCACCAGCTTTGAATATGTTGACGATTAATGCTTTAACCGCTTCGGACAGGGTGATGATTACGTTGCAAACTGAGTTTTATGCCATGGAAGGTTTGAGTCAATTGATAGATACGATTAGGCGGGTGAAGGCAAACCTTAATGCGGATTTAGAAATGGAAGGAATTTTATTGACTATGGTGGATAGGCGAAATAATTTAGCGATACAAGTTGAAAATGATGTGCGTGAATATTTTGGCTTACAAGTGTATGAATGTGTGATTCCACGTAATATACGTTTATCTGAGGCACCAAGTTATGGTGTTCCTGTGATGTATCATGATTTTAAATCAGCGGGAGCACAGGCATATTTAAAGGTAGCGCAAGAAATGATACAACGTGAACTGGCAGCGGCTTAGTAAGGGGATAACATGAAACCACAAAAGAAAAGAAAAGCTTTGGGTAAAGGGTTGAACGCTTTATTGGGTGATAAACCGACCCAAGAGGTTTTGGCAGAATCCTCACATATACTCATCAGTAAGATTAAGCCGAACAAATATCAACCACGTACACACTTTGATGAAGCAGAGTTAGCCTCATTAACTGAGTCGATTCGTAGAGATGGGGTGTTGATGCCTATCTTGGTTCGACCTGTGGCGGATGGTTATGAGTTGATAGCGGGTGAGCGCAGGTGGCGGGCTTCTCAGGTGGCTAAGCTGACTAAAATACCTGCTGTAGTGCGGGACGTGGATGACTTACAAGCCTTGGAACTGGCTATTGTTGAGAATGAGCAGCGTGATGATTTAACAGCTGTGGAATCTGCACGGGCTTATAGAAGGCTGATGGATGAGTTTAATTATACCCAACAGCAGGTTGCAGAAAGTGTTGGTGTATCGCGTGTGCAAGTGAGTAACTTGATTCGTTTGTTGCAGTTGCCAGAGGCAGTGCAAGATATGGTTGAGCAGCGTTTGTTGAATATGGGGCACGCCCGTCCTTTGGTGGGTTTAGAGGCAAAGAAAGCTTTGATATTGGCGAAACTTTGTGTGGAGAAGGGTTGGAGTGCGCGGCAGATGGAAAAGGAAGCTAAAAAAGCTACTTTGGATGTTGCTGCTATTGCCAGCACTGTGGATGCAGATATTGTGGCTTTGGAAGAAGATTTATCGAGAAGTTTGGGCTTGACGGTTTCCTTGATGAAGAAAAAGAATGGTTCTGGTGAGTTAAAGATAAGTTATGGTCATAAGTCAGAGCTGGATGCCGTGTTGCAACGTTTGCGTCAAGCTTGATAGGTTTATGCATTGTTGGTTCAAGGGAAAACGTATAGAGCTGTAGCTTGGGCATCAGCTAAGATGGATGCTGTGTTGTGGGTAGATCAAACCAAGTTGCCTTTTCACTTTTGTGTGAAGGAAAGTAAACAAGCAGAAGACTTGGCCTGCGCCATTGAAGACATGGAAATACGTGGCGCACCATCTATAGGTGCGATGGCTGCCTATGCTTTGGCCTTGGCGTATGCCCAAGACCAAGCCAATTTTGAAGTTTATTGGTTACCAAGGTTGCAACGAACACGTCCTACTGCGGTGAACTTGTTTCATGCTTGTGATTATATGTTGATGATAAGCAAGCAGAAACAAGTGACAGCTGCTATCATGAAAGAAGCAGCGCAACATTATGCTGATGATGAAGTGCAACGTAATCAAAAGATGGGTTTACACTTAGCAGATGTGTTGGCTGTGGGCGAGCGGCGTATTCAAACCCATTGTAATGCTGGTTGGTTAGCCGCAGTCGATTGGGGCACAGCTTTATCTGGTGTGTATCAGTTGTCAAAGCAGGGTGAAAATCCTTCGGTATGGGTGAATGAAACACGACCGAGGATGCAGGGTGGACGTTTGACTGCTTGGGAATTAAAGCAGCAAGGGGTAAGATGTACTATACAAGCCGATGCTGCGGCTGCATGGATGATGCAGCAGGGTTTGGTGGATGTAGTGGTGGTTGGGGCAGACCGTATTGCAAGCAATGGTGATGTGGCGAATAAGGTGGGTACATATATGTTGGCGTTGGCTGCACAAGCACATGGCATTCCATTTTATGTAGCCGCACCAAAAAGCACTTTGGACGAGCATTGTCTTTCAGGATCTATGATTGAGATTGAACATAGATCTAAAGATGAGTTGTTGGCAGTGACAGGTGTAGATAATAAGGGTTTGTCTGTAGAGGTATCTGTGTTGACACCTGATGTGGATGTCAACAATCCCGCTTTTGATATTACGCCATTTGCTTGTATTACAGGTATTATTACGGAACAAGGTTTATGGACAGGGTTAACAACTTGAAAAAAATAACAAAGAAAAAACAACAACAGTTTATGATGTGGTTCAGCATGTTTTCCGCAGTATTTTTTATAACTGTGCTTATGATGATGGATGGCGACTTGGTGAAAGCATCAGTGCCGCAAACGCATCAGGAATGGCTTAAACCTATGTTTCACGTGGAACATCAGCAGCAAAAGATCAGGGTGGAGAAGGTGAAGTCTGGTGATGTGGCTGCGATGGTATTGCGTCGTTTGGGATTCCCTGCAGCTGAAGCGAATCAAATTGTAGTTGCAGCAAGACCTGTTTATTCTTTAAGAAAAATCTATGCGGGTAAAACCATCACCAGAACTGATCAAGGTGATGTGATTACGTTGCTGTATGATGTGAGTGCGGAGCAGCAGTTACGTTTGACATCAAGTAGTCAGCAAGCCTGGGTAGCAAGCTTGGAAGATAAAATGTTAAGCACGCGAACTTTGGTGGTGGAAGGAACTATACAGGATAGTTTGTTTTTAGATGCTGCGAAAGCGGGTTTAGAAGATAAGTTAACCTTAAAACTGGTGGATATTTTTGCTTGGGATATCGACTTTGCGCGTGATTTAAGGAAAGGGGATAGTTTTAAAGTTTTATTTGAGGAGACTTTTGATACGCAAGGCAAACGTGTACGTTACAATATCTTGGCAGCTGAGTTTCAGAATCGTGGTTATAGTTACAAGGCAGTACGTTATCAAAACCAAGCAGGTAGTGTGGAGTATTATAATCAAGAAGGTAAAAACCTGCGTAAAACATACTTAAAATCACCTGTGAAATACTCGCGTATTTCTTCACGTTTTAGCAATGCGCGTAAACATCCTGTTTTAGGTTATACACGTGCGCATAGAGGTGTGGATTATGCGGCAAAAAGCGGAACACCGATTCGGGCGATTGGTGATGGTAAAATCGCTTTTAAAGGTTGGAAAGGTGGGTATGGTCGTTTTATAGAAATTAGACATAATAACGGTATACACAGCACCGCTTATGCACATATGCGTCGTTATGCCAGCGGGATGCGTAAGGGTAGATTTGTACGACAAGGGCAGGTGATTGGTTATGTGGGTATGAGTGGTTTGGCAACGGGGCCACATCTACACTTTGAGTTTCGTTCGCGGGGTAGGGCGGTGAACCCACTTAAAGTTAAACACAAACCCGCAAACCCTGTAGCCAAACAAGAATTAACTGCATTTCGTGTCCATGCTAAGAACTTATTGAACATCATGCAGCAGCAAAGCCAAGCACAAACATGGGGATAAGATGAATGTAGATGAACAACAACAAACTTTGTGGATAAGTCAGGCTGCTGAAGTATTGGATATTGAAATTGCTGCTTTAGAAATACAAAAAACGGCGCTCAATGCCGATTTTGTGGCTGCAGCATCACTTATTTTACATTTAAAGGGTAAATTGGTGCTGATTGGCATGGGTAAGTCGGGCATTATTGCCAGAAAAATTGCGGCGACGTTTGCTTCTACGGGTACACCTGCTTTTTTTGTGCATGCCGCAGAAGCCTTACATGGTGATTTGGGTATGATTACTGCAGATGATGCGGTGTTGGCCTTATCACATAGCGGTGAAACGGATGAAGTGTGTGGTTTGTTACCCACCATTAAACGCCTTGGTGCCCCCATGATTGCTATGACAGGTAAAACAAGCTCCACCTTGGCACAACATGCAGATTATGTGTTGCATATTCCCGTCAGCGAAGAGGCTTGCCCGATGAACCTTGCACCTACAGCATCGACCACAGCTACTTTAGCTTTGGGTGATGCTTTGGCGGTGGTGGTATTGAAACACAGGGGTATTCAGCCTGAAGATTTTGCCAGAGTTCACCCTGCAGGAAGTTTGGGCAGGCGTTTGAAGTCGGTGGCAGATGTGATGCAAACACGTGAAGCTGTGCCTATGGTGGCATTGGGTACGCCCTTATCTGAAGCTATTGTGACCATGAGTAGTTATCGTTTGGGTATTACAGGAGTGGGAGAAGGGGATAGTTTAATAGGCTGCCTGACGGATGGTGATTTAAGGCGTGTTTTACAACAGGGTAAGGTGGATATGGGGCAAAAGGTATCTACAGTGATGCACAGCAATCCGCACAGCATTGCAGGCAATCATTTGGCGACAGAAGCAGTGCGTTATATGGAAGAAAAGAAGGTGAGTGTACTGTTTGTGACCGAGCATGAAAGCTTGGTTGGGGTGGTTCACCTTCATGATTTATTAGAGGCAGGTATAGCATGAATGCGTATCAAAGTTTCCCATTAAAGTTGGCAAAAGGCATCAAAATGTTGGTATTGGATGTGGACGGGGTGTTAACTGAAGGGCATGTGACGATGATGGATAATGGTGATGAAATTAAGAATTTTAATGTGCGTGATGGGCATGGTATTAAAATGTTGCAGCGTGCAGGCATTGAAGTAGCGATTTTAACAGGGCGTAAGTCAAAGGTGGTGGCACACCGAGCGGCGGATTTGGGTATTCAATATTTGATTCAGGGAAGTTTACGCAAAGCAGATGGTTTGCAAGATTTGTGTGCGCAAGCAGGCATAGAGGCAGCAGATTGTGCTTATATGGGTGATGATGTGATTGATTTGCCTGCGATGTGCCAGTGTAGGTTACAAACTGCGCCTAACAATGCCTTTGCAGGGGTGTTGCATAAAGCAGCTTGGGTGTCTTCGTTTGATGGCGGGCATGGTGCAGTGCGTCAGCTTTGTGAAGGTTTAATTTTAGCCAATGGAGCATGGCAAACGGTATTAGAGGATGCTTATGGGGTAAGTCCTGCTGATTGTGGTTGGTAATATATTAAGCCTTACATGGTTGAAATGGTTTTGTTTATTGTTCAGTATCGCTTCGTTGTTGCTGGCAGCAGTGCTGATGATGACTTCCAAACAGTCGCTCAAACAATTGGTAGACGTGGTTGCTATGACAACTGGAACCAGCATCAAAAACTTGGATATGTCCGAGTATGATGGTGAACGTTTGCAGTGGCACTTGTATGCAAACTCGGCTGTGGAAGAAGGTGATGTGGTGAAATTGAGTATGCCTGCTTTGGATTTATATACACATCAAGGCGAAGTGATGCCGATTCGGGCATTAAGAGGTGTATACGATCAGCAAGCTGAAGTGATGCATTTTGAAGGTGAAGTGCGTTTGGATTTTTCTGGATGGACACTGCACAGTGAAAAAGTAGATTTTGATGAGCGTAAAGATGAGGTGTGGGTGCCTGAATACTTTGTGTTCAGCACGGATGATATGCGGATTACAGGGGAAAATATGCAAGTATCACGCAAAACAGCCACCATCTATATTTGGGGAGGGGTTAGAATGGAGATGGAAGGTTTAGAATGAAGATGAAGATGTTGCTGCTGGTATGTTGTGCTTTGATGTGCTTGCCCAGTTGGCTTGTGGCTGCACCTATGGTGGTTGATGCAGATCATTTTGAGTTGGTTCAAGATAAACAAAGAGCGGTGTTTACGGGTCATGTGGTGGCGACACAAGGCGAGCTCATCATCAAAGCAGATAAGATGACTTTGTGGTATGTGAAAAATGCCAGTACAGGTAAAAGCAAACTGAATAAGGCAAAGGCAGTTGGGCATGTGTGGATAAAAACGGCTGAAAACATAGGTTCTGCTGATATTGCAACATTTGCTGCGGATTCTAAAATATTGGTGTTGAAGGGTAATGCGCGTATGCAGAGTGAGGATGGAGAAGTGTTGGGGCAACACATTGAATACAATATGCAAAGCAAAGATAGCACCGTGTTAAAGGGACTTAGCGAAGAACAAGTACGCTTTACTTTTGATGAGTGAAGACCTGCCTGCTAAGCTAAACCCATTGCCACGGGCGCATTTATCTGCCCAACATTTATGCAAACGATACGGCAGCAAAACGGTGGTTCAGAATGTGAGCTTGGATGTGTATTCAGGTGAGTGTGTGGGTTTGTTGGGGGCGAATGGAGCAGGTAAAACAACCAGCTTTTATATGGTTTGTGGTTTGGTAGAGGCCAATGCAGGTGATGTGACTTTGGATGGGCAGTCGTTGATTGACTTACCGATGTATCAACGGGCGCGAAGGGGAATTGGTTATTTGCCGCAAGAAGCCAGTGTGTTTCGTAAACTGACGGTACGCGAGAATTTATTGTCTATTTTTGAGACTTTGGATATGCCTCAAGCGCAAATGGAAGAAGAGTTAGACATCTTGCTCAATGATTTTGGTTTGACAGCGGTACAAGAACAAAAGGCCTATACCTTATCAGGCGGACAACGGCGGCGCACTGAAATTGCCCGTTGTTTGGTGACCAAACCCAAATTTGTGTTGCTGGATGAACCATTTGCCGGGGTTGATCCGATTGCTGTGGAAGACATTCAGGGTATTATTCGAGATTTAAGACAAAAGGGTTATGGTATTTTGATTACCGACCACCATGTGCGTGAAACACTTAATATTTGTGATAGGGCATACTTGATGACCGCAGGTGAGATTCTGGTGCAAGGCTCGGCTGAAGAGATTGTGAGCAATCAAGATGCGCGCAGATTATATTTTGGTGAAAACTTTAGTTTATAAGGGGAAAACATGACCACACAACATCATCGACCCATCATCATTGCTATGACAGGAGCATCGGGTGCGCCGTATGCCTTGCGTTTGATTGAGCGCTTGGCAAAACAGCAGATTCAGCTTCATGTGTTGATTTCAGATGCGGCAAGGGTGGTCTTGGATAAAGAGTCTGACTTTATACTCACCTCTAACGTGGATGAAATGGCACAAGAGATTGCTGATTTTGTGGGTGTGGATGCCAAGTATTTAACATGTTGGGGTAATAAAGATTGGATGTCACCAGTGGCATCGGGTTCAGCAGATATGCAGGATATGGTGGTGGTGCCTTGTTCTATGGGTTCGCTGGCACGCATTGCTACAGGTGCTTCGAGCAATTTGATTGAGCGGGCAACGGATGTGATGTTGAAAGAGCATAAAAACTTGGTCTTGGTGCCGCGTGAAACACCATTATCGGAAATCCATTTGGGGCACATGTTGGCTTTGAGTAAAATGGGTGTGCGTATGATTCCTGCTATGCCTGGTTTTTATCATCAGCCTGAATCTATTGCTGATTTGGTTGATTTTATGGTGGATAGAATCATGGATCACCTTGGGGTGGATGATGGTGGGGCAGTACGTTGGGGAAAGAGTTAAAGCTAAAGCAAATGTATGATGAGGAGTAAACAATGGCAGTAGACGCAAAAACACTGGATGATATTTCAGAGAAAATTGCTGCAGGCATTAAAATGTTAGGCGGTGTCAAAATGGGCGCAGAAGCACAGGTTCAAAGTGTGGTTGAAAGCGCGTTGGCACACTTTGATGTGGTGACCCATGAACGTATGGAAGTACAAGAGGCGATGTTAAACAAAGCACGCCAAGATTTAGCGGCGATGGAAGCAAGGATAGTGAAGCTGGAAGCGATGTTAAAAACGGGTTAAACAGGCAGGTTATACGGGGGTAAATACATGGCTTTGAATCTGGATGAATGTTTGGTGGTGGGTATTTCCTCACGTGCTTTGTTTGATTTAGAGGCAGAAAATACAGTGTTTGAGCATCAGGGTGTGGAAGGTTATCGGGCTTATCAACGGGCGCATGAAGATGAAATTTTAGAGCGGGGAACTGCTTTTTATATGATTGAAGAGCTATTGAAAATTAATAGCTTGGTTGAAGACAGGCGTTTGGTTGAAGTGGTGGTGATGTCTAAAAATAGCCCAGATACAGGGGTGCGTGTATTTTCCTCGATTGAACATTATGGGTTAGATATTACCCGCGCAGCTTTTGCCGGTGGTAAAGAGCTACATGATTATTTGGCTGCGTTTAGTGTGGACTTATTTTTGTCGAAGTCTGAATCAGGGGTGCAGGGTGCGATTGACCATGGGGTCGCCGCGGCGATGTTGTATGATTCACCTGAAGGTTATGATCCTGTATTGGGGCAAATTCGTATTGCTTTTGATGGTGATGCGGTGCTTTTTTCAGAAGAGTCGGAAAAGATATTTAAAGAGCAAGGTTTACAAGCTTTTGAGGCGCATGAGCGTAAAAATCAGGATAATCCGCTGCCAGAAGGACCATTTGCCAAGTTATTGCGTGTCCTCTCCTATTTACAGCAGACATTACCCAAAAAAGACAACCCTTTTCGCCTTGCCTTGGTAACATCCAGAAGTAGCCCATCGCATACGCGTGTCTTGAACACTTTAAGAGATTGGGGGGTTAATTTGGATGAGGCATTTTTCTTGGGTGGGGTAAAAAAAGATCAGGTATTAAAGGCTTTTAGAGCGCATATATTTTTTGATGATCAGGATGTCCATGTTGAGCCTGCTTCTAAAGTGGTGCCTTCGGGGCGTGTGCCTTATAAAAGTGACTCAAGTTTATCCTAAGGTGTTTGCGATGCTGTTGAGATGTTAGCCAGACTTGCCAGTGCCTCGTTGCGGGGTCTTGAAGCTGAGGCTGTGGATGTGGAGGTCGATTTATCGCGCGGTATGCCGTCGTGGAGCTTGGTGGGGCTGCCTGATGGGGCAGTGCGCGAAGCCAGAGATAGGGTGCGCGCGGCATTGCTGAACTCTAATTTTGAATTTCCTTTACGGCATATTACGGTGAATTTATCCCCAGCAGACAAACGTAAAGATGGTTCATATTTTGATTTACCTGTGGCAGTGGGTTTGTTGTTGGCATCGGCTCAGCTATTGCTTGAAGAGAACGCAGTTTTACCCTTTATGGTGGGTGAGTTGGCGTTAGATGGGCGCTTAAACCCTATTTCAGGGGTGTTGCCACTGACGATTTTTGCGCAAAAACAAGGCTTTACATCTATTATCGTGCCACTAGCCAATGCAGAAGAAGCGGCAGTGGTGCAGGGCATTGAAGTGATTGCGGCGAGCAACTTATTGGAGGTTGCAGCACATATGCAAGGAACACGTGTGTTATCAGCGTATGTTTCTGAAATTCATCACGACACAGTATGTACGCATGTTTTAGACCTCAAAGATGTGCGCGGACAACAACAAGCACGTCGGGCGTTGGAGGTGGTCGCAGCTGGTGGACATCATATTTTGATGAGTGGACCTCCGGGCTCAGGAAAAAGTATGTTGGCGGCGCGTTTACCCAGTATTTTACCCCCACTTACCGCTGCACAACGCCTTGAGGTGGCACGGGTTTATAGTATTTCAGGTGACACATCGCGCTCTCCTATGTCGTCTATTCCACCTTTTCGTAACCCTCACCACTCTGCATCGAATGTAGCGATGATTGGCGGGGGTCAAATCCCAAAACCTGGCGAGGTGAGCAAGGCATTATTTGGCTCACTTTTTCTGGATGAGATGCCGGAGTTTCAACGTGCTGTGTTGGAGGTGTTACGCCAACCTTTAGAAAATGGCACGGTCTCTATTGCTAGAGCGGCAGATACGTTGACCTTTCCTGCAGAATTTCAATTGATTGGCGCGATGAATCCTTGCCCTTGTGGTTATTTGGGTCACCCAAGCCAAGCTTGCCGCTGTTCTGCGTTACAAGTATCTCGATATATAGGACGCATATCAGGTCCACTGTTGGATTTGTTTGACCTGCGCATTCATGTACCCCCTGTTGAGCATGAGCAGCTGACCAATATGCAAGCGGGTGAATCATCCGAGGTGGTCAAAGAACGGGTGATTCAAGCCAGAGAAATCCAATATACACGGCAAGGTTCAGGCATGGTCAATGCCAGACTGTTACCCACTGCTTTGGAACAATATGCGAAACCAGATGCAGAGGGTGAAAAGCTGCTGACTACAGCACTTCAACGTTTTGCCTTGTCGGCAAGAAGTTATCACCGTATTTTAAAGGTAGCACGTACGATTGCTGACTTGGCAGGTGTAGAACAGGTCAAAGCAGCACATATTGCTGAAGCATTACAATATAGGGGGGATAAGGCATGAATATCGTGATTACAGGTGCGAATCGGGGTTTGGGTTTAGGTTTTGTTCGCCATTATTTAGAACAAGGGCATGATGTTTGGGCATGTTATCGTAGTAGTTTGGTGGGTTTGAATGAGATACAGCACAAACAATTACACACCGTACAACTGGATGTTAGCCAAGATTTTATTGCAGCTGATTTAGACTTACCTGAGCGTATTGATGTGTTGATTAACAACGCTGGCATTTATGGACCTTATGGCGAGCAGGATTTGGCTAGCATGACATCAGCGGCCATGTTGGATGTGTTTAATGTGGATTGTATTGGCCCTTTGCGGGTGGTGCAGCAGTTGCAAAGTCGTCTCATTAAGGCAGGTGGGACGATTGCCAATATCAGCTCCAAGATGGGTTCTAGTGGAGATAATGGCAGTGGTGGGACATATGCTTATCGTGCGGCTAAGGCGGGTTTAATCATTATATCTAAGTCTATGGCGATTGATTTGAAACCACTTGGGGTTGCGGTGATTACCTTACACCCAGGCTGGGTCTCCACGGATATGGCTCGTCAATCAGGTTTGATTGATGTGCAGACATCGGTAGCAGGTATGGTGCAGGTGATGGGTCATATCCATGATTATGATGTGGGTGCTTTTGTGGCATTTGATGGGCAAGTGATTGCTTTTTAACTGGATACTCAAAAGAAGCAACACGATATTCTTATGAAAACGTCTATACGCGCTTTGGCAAAGCAACATGGTTTTATGCTATGTACATTTTGCAAACCCGTGATTGATGCGCAAAATCAAGTGGCTTTGGATACATGGATAGAAGCGAAAATGTATGGCGAGATGGATTATATGGCCGAAGAAGTGCGTACATTTCGCCGTAAAAATCCTGCGCATATGTTAGAAGGTATTCAAACGGTGATTTCGCTGGCGATGCCATATACACCAGCTTTTCCCCACCAAGCACGACCTGAACAAGGGGTGATTGCCAGCTATGCCCATGGTGATGACTACCATGAGGTGATGAAGAAACGTTTAAAAGCTTTGGCGAGAGACTTGGATGTGTTGATGGGAGAACATGGGCAGCGGGTATATGTGGATACTGCGCCAGTGTTGGAACATGCTTTGGCTGCCAGTGGTGGTTTGGCTTGGCAGGGTAAACATAGTTTAAGTATTCATCGTGAGCATGGTTCATGGCTGATGTTGGCGGAGTTGTTTACCACTGCAAACTTGTCGCCTGATGCGCCTGCAAGCCAGCATTGTGGTACATGTACGGCATGTTTGGATGATTGCCCAACTGGGGCAATTGTTGCGCCTTATGTGGTGGATGCGCGGTTATGTATTTCATATTTAACGATTGAGTGTAAAGGTTTTATTCCTTTAGAGCTGCGTTCTAAGATGGGCAATCGAATTTTTGGTTGTGATGATTGTCAGCTTGTTTGTCCGTGGAGCCAAGGCGTGGAGCCGCCCGAAAATGACCTGCTCAAGCCGCGAGAGCATACATTATTGCCCAACCTTGCTAAGCTGCTGCGCTTGGATGATGCCGCTTTTCGTGCGATGTTTCGCAAATCACCAGTTAAACGTACGGGTAGGGCAGGTTTGTTGCGCAATGTATGTGTGGCGATGGGTAATAGTGGACATCTTGATTTTGTGCCTGATTTGCTGGCAGTATTGGATGATGAGTCGGCTTTGATTCGTGGTCATGCGGTATGGGCTTTGGCGGAACTGGCGCATGATGATGGTTTGGTGGCTGAAAAAGTAGGATTATTAAAGAAAAAGGAAGAAAATGTGCAAGTTTTAGCAGAAATTGCGTATTTTAGAGGTAAATATGAGCATTAAAGCATTTATTTTTGATTTGGATGGCACCTTGATTGATGCCTTGCCTGATATTCGCGCCAATGCGAATCGGGCGTTAGAGAAGTTGGGTTATGATTTTCAAATGAGTATTGCAGAAACCCAACCACATGTAGGCGGTGGCGCACAAAAGCTGGCTTCTAATGTGTTGGGTAAACCTATGGATCATCCTGATACCATGGCGATGTACCATGCGTTTGCAGACTTTTATGAGCAAAACCCTGTCGAATTTGGCAAGATGTTGCCAGGCGTGACCGAGACTTTAGATGCCATTCAAGGCAAAGGTTTACCCATGTGTATTGTGACGGCGAAACCAGCCAAAGCGCGGGTAAAAGTCACCAAAGCCTTGGGTTTGGATGGTTATATGACGCTGGCATTATCCCCAGAAGATGGTTTTGCGAAAAAACCTGCACCCGATATGTTGCTTGAATGTTGTCGTCAAATGGGTGTGGATGCAGCAGATACAGTCATGGTGGGTGATACACGTTTTGATGTGGAAGCAGGTTTTGCTGCCAAGTGTCATACGGTGGCATTTGCTGAGCATGGTTATCAAGATGTGCCTACAGAGTATGCAGAGCGTGTGGTCAGTTTGCCGCATTTTACGGATTTGTTGAAAGTGCTGGATTAAAGCGATTTCACAAGTTTAGTATGTGTAAAAACACAGGTATATATGGCATTCTTCCTGCCGATTTAACCACCACAGCCCTGCTTGAAAAAGCAGAGGCAGCTTTGCGTGGTGGGGTGCGTCTGTTGCAGTTTCGTGATAAAAAATCGGGTTTTAAGCGGGCTTTGAAACGTGCTTTATTGTTGCGTGAACTGACCCAGAAGTACCAAGCGACATTGATGGTGAATGACTCTTTACAACTTGCAGTGGATTGCGGGGCAGACGGGGTACATCTTGGTCGGGATGATGTGGTGGATATCGCCAAAATTCGTCAGCAGGTGGGTGATGACTTTATAGTTGGTATTACTTGCCGAGCAGATGCACGTTATGCCAAGTCAGCTTTGGATCTTGGAGCCAACTACGTGTCTTTTGGGGCGGTATTTGCTTCGACGAGTAAACCTGATGTGCCTGTGGTTGGGTTGCCACGTATTGCCAAGGCATGCGCGATGTTTCCCCAAGCCCAAGTGTGTGCGATTGGCGGCATTACCTTGTCCGACTTGGTGGCAGTGAAAGCGACAGGTGCAAGTTATGCGGCTGTGATTTCCAGCTTATTTGCGGCAGAGACACAGATCATTGAAGATACAGCATACAATATGGTGCAAACATGGCGCAACGCCCCGTCTGTTTAACGGTAGGTGGCTCGGATAGTTGCGGTGGCGCAGGTATTCAGGCGGACTTACGGGTATTTGAAACGTTAGGGGTGCAAGGTTGTTCTGCGATTACCGCGTTGACGGCGCAAAATCCGCAAAGCATTCGCCATATACAAGCATCATCGTTGCTCCAATTTGAAGCAGAGATGACGGCTGTAGTTGATTATTATCCTGTTCAAAGCATTAAAACAGGTATGTTGTTTGATGTGGCACATTTAGAAAGCTTGCTCAAGTTCAAACAAACATCTTGTGCGGAGGTTAACATGGTGGTTGACCCTGTGTTGATCGCCTCATCGGGTAAACACCTTTATCAAAGCGAGCAGAAGCAAGCCGATTATGCGAAGTTGATTCAATATGCCACCATTTGGACACCAAACCTACAAGAAGCTGCATTTTTCTTAGAAGAAACCATGACAGACCCCGTTGAAATGGCAGCGAGCTTATTGCTGCGTTACCAAACAGCAGTGTTATTGAAAGGTGGGCATGGTGGGGGTGATGTGTTGCAGGATGTGTTTTGTGATACGGATGGTTCGGTGGAAATTTTTGCACATAGCAAACAAGATCTAGGCTTAGCATCCGCACACGGTACAGGTTGTCGTTTGGCTTCGGCGATTGCGGCGTATTTGGCGTTGGGCGATGATTTGCCTGTGGCTGTAGGCAAAGCAAACCGTTGGTTACAGGCTTCTTTGCTGATATCAGCTTAAGTTTTGACAACTTTGTAATGACGAACAGACATGTGCCGATATAATTTGTGCAAACAAGTTCAAATTCGGAGTTCTTACGGTGACTTTTCAAGATTTAATCATGACATTGCAACAATTTTGGGCAAAACAAGGCTGTGTAGTACAACAACCATACGATAGCTCTATGGGTGCAGGCACATTCCACCCCTCTACATTTTTACGCGTTCTGGATGATGCAGACTGGCGCACGGCGTATGTGCAGCCTTGCCGCCGCCCTACAGACGGGCGTTATGGTGAAAACCCCAACCGATTACAACATTATTATCAATTTCAGGTCATGCTCAAACCTGCGCCAGAAGATATTTTAGACTTGTATTTGGCATCCCTGCGCGAAATCGGCATTGATACGGATGTGCATGATATTCGCTTTGTTGAAGATGATTGGGAATCGCCAACTTTGGGGGCTTGGGGCTTGGGTTGGGAAGTTTGGCTCAACGGTATGGAAGTGTCTCAATTTACTTATTTCCAACAGGTGGGCGGCGTGGAACTTAGCCGTACACCGGGTGAAATCACTTACGGTTTAGAGCGTTTGGCGATGTATGTGCAAGGTGTGGAAAATGTTTATGATTTAATC
>JAUZQU010000094.1 GCA_030950835.1 Mariprofundaceae bacterium
GCCATAAACCGCCCCTTAAAATAACTATTTGTTTACAACCAGTGCGGTTACCTAAATAATGCGCTGGGCACTAACTCTAGATCGATTGCGCTTATTATACGAATGCAGGAGACAAACGTTGGCAAGGTATTGGCAATAAAGAATTACAGCATAACTATATGATACCGCAAGAAAAACACGCTCGACATGATTTGTTGATTCAAGTTAAGCAAGATCTGTCTGACTACTTAACAAAACTCCAAACACAAGGCTAATTCATCACATGCTGTTAACCATTCGTAAGTTCTACCAAAAGAGTAACCTGCAACACTTGCTACTTCCCTTTCTATTCCTTACTAAAATATTCCTATTTTTCATTCTCTTATATGCCTTTTTCCGCCTTATATTCTTAGTCTATTTCTTGGATAAACTAGAAACAATCCATGTCAGCATTTGGGAAGCATTCCTTGTATTTAAACATGCTTTTGCTGTTGATACCGCTACCATTTGTTATTTATTACTCCTGCCTTGGCTACTTACAAGTCTATACCTTATTTTCCGCAAGGCTTATTTTATTACATCCATACGCTGGTATCTTTGCTTAGTCACACTACTTTCTCTTTTCCTTGTGATTGCAGAGCTTGGTGTTTACGGCGAGTGGGAAGAGAAACCAGGCATCGAAATTTTAACCTATATGCAACACCCTAGCGAAGTGATCAACTCATCTCCCATAGCAATGTCTTTGGGCTTATTAGCCCTACTTCTCGTGCTATCACTGGCCACATTCAAAGTTATCCACAAATACATGGTATTCAAGGCTCCTCACAAACAGCACTGGTCGCATACCCTTATCTTTTTTATTACTGCATTTCTAATCATTCTCATCGGAGGTAGAGGCGGAATAGGGGAAGTTCCAATTTCACAAAGCGACGCATACTTCTCTCACCACAAAATTCTTAATGATGCTGCAGTCAATACCACTTACAACTTCATTCATGCAGTCGTTTGGAACCAAGCTATTTTAGATGGCAACAATCCTTTTCAATCCTCCATCGGAGTTCAAGAAAAACAAGCTGTTTTGGCAAAACTAACGCAGCAACATACAGCATCCAGCTTTCCTAAGATTTTCACAACATCACGTCCCAATATTGTCTTAGTGATTTTAGAAAGCTGGTCAGGCGACTTTCTAGAAGATAATGCACAATATCAGAGTGTTACACCGAATTTTCATGCTATGGCAGAAAAAGGCGTTCTATTTAGTCAAGCCTATGCCAGCGGAACCTTATCTCATGAAGGTTTACCAGCCATTTTATCTGCTTGGCCTGCCATTAGTGGTATATATATCACTAACTTACCAAATAAAGTGAGTAAACTCCCCAGTATTACACAAACTCTAAACAACCACGCTTACGACACGATGTTCCTCTATGGTGGGCAATTACGCTATGGTAATATGACTTCATATATTTATGCCAACCAATTTCAAAAAATATTAGAAGAAAAAGACTTTCCTAATGATACGCCTAGAGGCCCTTTAGGGATTCACGATGAACACACATTTACCAAGTTTCATCAAGAAATTAAGCAACTTAAAGAACCTTTCTTTGCAACTATGTTTACAGCAAGTTCGCACTCTCCCTATGTTCAACCTATGCAAGATGAAATCTTTTGGGGCGGTGCGCATAATCCTTATTTAAACTCAGTTTTGTATGCAGATAAGTCCATCCAGTCTTTTATGCGCAAAGTAAAACAAGAAAAATATTATCATAATACCCTCTTTGTATTTGTTGCTGACCATAGCCATATTACACCCAATAATTATAATCGTAATCAAGCAAACTGGCACCATGTACCCATGCTATTTTATGGCGATGTTATTAAGCCCGAATATCGTGGTACTCATGTTTCACAAATTGTATCCCAACATGACTTAGTAAGTACCATTTTGGCGCAAATGGACATAAATCATCAACCCTTCACATGGAGTAGAAATGTTTTAAGAGCTGACTACCAAGAAAGTGCCTATTATACTGTTAACCAAGGGCATGGTTTCATCACACATCATGGTAGTTACGCTTTTAACGCAAAAGAAAAACAAGTTCTATACAATACCCTTCCCACAGATGAACAGGACAAAACAAAATATGGGCATGTTTTTATCGAACAACTTATGGAGTCCATTCTTCAAAAGTAGTGTTTTAGTGATTCTTTTCATACAGTTTCAAGTATTTCATCGTTGTTCCAAGCCCATGAAAGAAAGCAATCACAAAACCCTCAAAGCCATAAAACATACCTTTACGGAAAAAGTAACTTTTTATAAAAGCAAATAAACCGCGCAACACACCAACGAAAACTGAAACCTTCTTTTTACCACGCATATCATCGGCATAGATTTCCGAATAACTTTGAATCTTGGTTAAAAAGTCTGCCACGGTGAAAAAAGAATAATGTTCAATGGGATGATGTAGATTTTTTACACTTAAACCCTGTATTTTCACGGTTTCATGTACTTTCGCATCTGAGAAATTAGTAGTGTTCCGATGATAAAGACGCACAATATATTCAGGATACCAGCCACAACATTTGATATGTTTACCCCTAAAATAATTATCTCGGCGCACTTGGTAACACGTCTGTTCACCAAGCTGCATCGTCAACAACTCTTCCACCAACCTTGGCGACATCGGTTCATCGGCATCCAAAGAAAAAATCCAATCATGTTTCGCCAAGCTTGCAGCATGGGCTTTGGTTCTGCCAAACCCCATAAATTCGCCCTGAAATACAACCACATTGTCAAATTGAGCCGCAATATTCAAGGTCTGATCGCTAGAACCATTGTCATACAACACCACATCATCAAATTTTGCCAACGAAGCCAAACATTGAACCAACACTTTTTCTGCATTTTTAGTAATCATAACCACAGAAATTTGGTTCATAGTGCTGTTTCCAATGCTTCTAAGCAATCGGTTAAGCGTTGCTCATGCTGCTGCTGGCTAAACTTCGCTTTGGCAACCAGCACCCTTTTGACTATATTTTCTTTACCTTGTTCCAGCTGTTGGTAACGCTTCTTTAGCGCCGCCCACCCTATTTTAGAAAAAATATTCTGTTTTATTGTCACAATGCTCATAGTCTCTTGCATCACTTACTCAACATAAGATAATGGCATAGATTTTCCACCTTTAATTTATACATTTTCACCCCTTCGTCCACATGCATTTTAATGGCAAAACTTCTTTCCTTTCATCGTGCCTATCACCTTTGCTGGGTTCCCTCCTATCATATGTTCATTTGAGAAAGAGGATACCACATTTGATGAAATCGATACAAGACAGCGACTTCCAATACTTACACCCTTTATAAAAGTACAGCGTGCACATATCCAAACATCATCTCCTATCACGATGGCTTGATTAGGGTTTAAACATACACCGTCAACATCAACAATACGGTGATAATCAGTGTCCATAAAAATAGCTTGCCATGCAATTAAGCAGCGTTGACCAAACGTCATCATATATTTACAAATAATACTTGTTTCACCTGAAAAGTTCGTGCCATCACCAATCGAAAGCCGCCCTGAAACATATAACTTGCAGCCTGTGCCAATTTTAGTCCTTCTTCCAAGTTCAATAACACCTGTTTTCTCAACATTCCAAACAAACCGAGAGTACCTGTGATCTGCAACTTGAACTTTACCAAAGCCTATTTTTATCTGCGCCATTTTTGCATCCATAGGCACGATAACACTACCTTGAAGGCATTGAAATTTCACTCTATGGCTTATTAATACTGGAAATCGTATCGCTTGCAAAAAGGGCAGATAATAAAAATTAAAAAATAATGTTTTAGGAATACACCTTAAATTATTGTACAATCTCGATAATGGTTTCATGCTACATGACTCTCCTTTTAAGAAACTTTGAGCAAGCTAGCAACAAGCCTCAGCTAAAGTTCTATTTGTTTCATGGATACAATTGGTTATACAACAACACATCCACCAACACCTGAGTCTGCGCCTTTAAGCGTTGTTCAATGGCTTGCTGTTGTGAGGCTTCGCCTTCAAAATGTACTGTGCGTTGCAAGTTGTATACTAGCATGCCGCCTTTTTCAATGCGCCCAACCATATTATCTCGCGTAAACATAACACTTCTCTGATCACGCTTCTCCAGTAGCGAAGCGCCCATGCTGGCATGGCTTCCAGACCAACCAGCCATGTCCATAATCGTAGGAATCAAGTCGGTTTGGCTGCCTAAAGTATCATCAATACCAGCTTCAATACCTGGTCCAAACAGCAATAATGGCAAATGATGTTGCTCCTTTAAACTTGGTTGCGCCATATGCCCACTGGTATGGTCACCAACGAGAATGAAAATGGTATTGTGGTAATAATCCGCTTCTTTGGCAGCTTTGAAAAATTGACCCAACACCCAATCGGCATAATAAATCGTATTTAAATATTTCTCTTGTTCACTGTTGCCTGTAAATTTGCGCCATTGCTCATCAGGTAAAGTGAAAGGTGAATGCGTGGAAACGGTAAACATGACACTTAAAAATGGCAGTTGGGCTTGGCTGTATAGCTGATGCCCTGTCATCAACACATCATAATCCCAACCACCCCATTGTGACTTGGGTGCATCAGGGTGAAGCTTAGTCAACAGGTCTTCAGAACCATAATAAACATCAAAACCTGCCAAGGGTGCAATCTTATCCATATAAAATGAAGCGCGTGTTGCCCCTCTGAGAAATGAAGTGGTATAACCTTGTTTTTTAGCAATATCACCCAACCAGCCCATAGCATTGGTCTCAATACCCTCTCCCAAATAACCTGCACCGGGTGCTGAAGGTATACCTGCGATGAGTGATGTAATACCATCAATAGAGCGTTGCCCATTGGCATAAAATTGGGTGTACAAACGTCCTTTTTTGACCAACGCATTATAATTTGGCGTGATGCCGTAAGGTTTTTTACCCGCTAAAGAACGTGTAACATCCAAAAATGCACCATCCCAACTTTCCAACAATAAGATTACAATATTCGGCTGTTTTACCCCTACTGAACCCTGCTCTGTTCGCTGACGCAACAAAGGATATTGGGCATCAACCACTGTTTCATTTGGTGATAAAAACATACTTTTAACCATGCTTTCAGCTTGTTTTTTGGGCATGAAATTCAATGTTCGCATGGTTGATTTTTCTAGCCCATGCAAGACACTAAATGCCCCATTCAATACCAAGTGTCCCATTGCCATACTGCCTTCATTATAAGCGAAAATAGGCTGAATCGGTTTGCTGCTTATCCCACCACGCATACCCAGCAATACCACCAAGAAAACAAAGATAAACAAGGGCAAACGCCACCAGCCTAAGCTGTAATATTGCATGTTGGCGATGTTTTGTTGCATCCACATATGCCAAAGTTTGGCGGCAAGCACCAGCACAGCCAAAAAGACCAAGAAATGCAGCCAATAGGAGGATAAAAGCATTTCCAACACTGCAGCAAAGGAAGTTTGCAACGCAGCACTCACTTCATGCCCAGCATGTCGATGAACCAAGCCAAAATACAGCAAATCACCTACCAACAATACCGTGAAACACAACAGCAGCACAAAGGCATACCAACTTAAAACCTTGAGGTAAACCCGTTGCCCCCCTTCATGCCCAATGGCATAAAGCAACAAAAAAGGGATACCCAAAAAGACCAAGCTAATCGATGAGTCGATAAACCACGCTCCTTTTAGCATGGCATAAAACACCTCAAATAGACTTAAATCGGCAAATTCATCGGGATATAAGCACAACAAAGCCAAACGCAGCACAAAAAACAAGGCATAAAAGACCAACATCAGGCGCAATAAGAAGAAAGTTGCTGAGGTTTTAAACGTGATATTCATGGTATCATTTTATCCGTTAGCATGCTGTCTTGCATCGTTTGCCAACGCAATAATACAGCATACGCTTGATGTTTATCCGCCAGTGTTTTCAAGGCAGGCGTAGGCACAGCAATTTGTCGTAAATGTTGATAAAACCCGTCCTGCCATTGATAATATATAGGTTTATTGCCTAATTTGAGCACTGCGCCAGCTTTCGACAGCGCAAACTCTTCACGGATTGCCACACCCGCTGTATCGGTCAACAAATCTTGCCCTGTATGCAAGGGGTTAGACTGCAACAAACGTGAAAATATGGTCGGAAAAATATCTTTATGTGAACCAAAACGCTGGGCATCATAATCAACATCTGCTCTTAACAAAGGCGGTAAATACAAATACAACGGCACTTGATATTGGTATAAAATATCCCCTTCATCCCTATAATAATTGAAAATATCACGCATATAGTGATCACCAGTGGCAGCGACAATGGTATTATCTTGCAAACTACCTGCTTTGATTTTATCCATCAGCAAACCCAGCTCATTGGCGGCATAATGATACGATTGTAATACCAGCTCTGCCTTCTCCATATCGCCTTGAAACACCTTACTTTGATAGGCTTTGGGCACATAAAGAGGTATCTCTGTAGCATGTTGAGGCAAAATATAGGGCGAATGATTGGTCATCGTCATGGTGTAGATGAACAATGGTTTACCATGCTTTTCTTGCAACAATTTTAATACATATTCAAAGCTAAACGCATCAAACACACCCCAAACACCATCATGTTGAGCATGGGGTAAAGCTTGTTGAATATCTTGAACATCCAAAATCTCATCAAAACCTTGATTGCTTAGAAATTCATTCAAATTCGACCATGTTTTGGTGCCGCCTGTTAAGAAAATGGTATGGTAACCCATCTTTTTGAACAACGAGGCAGGCGTGGCAGAAAAAGTATGTTTGCGGTATGCACTTTCCGACACATTGCTCACGCCACTATTGGCAAGCAGCTTTTCTACCGAACCCAGTGTCCCCTTGGTTGATGAAATGAAGTTGTTAAACCACATATCTTCACGCTGATGTTTCGCCAAACGACCAAGCAAAGGGTTGTCATCACTGTGCAAGTTTGCAAGGTGACCACCCATACTTTCCATTTGGAAAAACAGTACATTCGGTAATATTTTCAGTTTGGATTGTATATTATTTTCAACCAAAGCTTGTGGGTTTTCACCATCAAACCATGTTTGATACGCTTGTTCATAAGCTTCATCCGACACAGCTTGCAGCTGCGACATATTTGTCCATTCAACCCATGCTTCTGCCAAAGCAGCAGGGCCATTGGCAACAGCTCTGGTTAATAACAAGTCTCCCGTGATAGAAATATGGGTCAACATCAATGGGAACACACCCAAGCTGCCTCGACCAGCGATAATCAAGGCAAAAACCATCAATAACACATGTGTTTTGACCCATTTTCCTTTGTTTTGCTGTCCAAGTTTCCCAAGTTGGTCACTTTTAAGCTCGAAGTAGGTAAGCAGTTTGAAGAGTAACCATGCTAGGCATAACATCAGCAAAGATGCTGGAACTACAGGATAATCTTGCCAAATGGTGTAAGAAACAGCCTTGGTATTTTCCCAACTTAAAAAGTCGAAGATGAAAATATCAATATGGTTTTGGAAGTTGAAATAATAAAAGTGGTTGATGACCGCCAAAAACAGGTTAAATAGCAACAATACATATAAAATAAAACGATAAGAAGTGAAAAAGTGCGCTGCATATTTACTTGTGAAGGCAATGCCCATGACCAGCAACAAGTAAAAGGGCAAACTCATCAAGGCTGCCACCTTTAAATCAACCCGAAATCCCCACCACAAAGCGTCCAACAGTGAGGAGCTTGTCATACCGTCTCCACCATGTTGTCCCACAAAGGCAACTCTGGCGACAAAAAACAACATCACTGAAGTTGTTATGAAAAACAGGGTGAAATACGTGCTTTTTTGCCAATAAAACAACTTATCTTGCATGAAAACACCCCTTTATCACACGCCCCAAATAAAAGAAGACAATAAAGGGATCAAGCAGATAATCCCAAAGGTTAACCGACTGCAAAAGCTGCATATCCCAAGCCAGTAATACACCAAGCAACATCAAGCCTGTAAAATAATAATGCCGCCACAAGGCATAAGTTGCCAGCAATAACAGCGTTATCACCATGTATAAATCAGCATAACCCCAAGCATAGGGGTCGATATTGCCTAGACCCAAGGCTAGTGGGTAAAATGTGATGCCAAGTAATGTTACAAACCACGGTAAAAAACGTCTTTCTTGCTTGTTGATAAGAAATTTACCTTGAAGCTGTTGATGCAAAGCTGAAATCAGTAAAAACATGCTTAATATGCTCAAATCACCCGTTAAACCACGCAAAGCCCACACTGGGCTGTAGACAAAGGGGTAAATGTAGAGAGGTGCAAGCAATAATAGGCAGTATAATTTACTGTTGCGGCTGGCTTGTGGCTTGATTTTGTTGAGCAGCCACAAGCTTAGCCAACAAAGGAATAAAGTGAGGGCTAAAGTCATGGTATTGCTGCGCTTTTGTTTGCTTTTTTAGCTTGCTGCACTTGTTGCTTCATTTGTTGTTGCAACCAAGCATCATTGAAACGGATATGTTTGATGTGTTTGCGTTCATGGGTATAAAACACATGCCACAAACCATCTTTACCCTGAATCATGGCTGGATAAGCAAAACGTTTGCCCTTTTCCTGATCAAATTGAAACAACATCTGCCAAGGTTTAGTCAAATCATGGCTTACTGCCAAACTCATGTTATCGCGGCTCTCTTCATCATCATTAGCCACCAAAAGCCACAGCTTCTCGCCAGCTCTAGCTGCCACTACTGCCGCATTGGGATTGGCTATGTTCGTTACTTTATAATCTTGCCATGTTTGCCCAGCATCAAGGCTTTGGATGCTTTTTACACGCGCTTCATGGCTATGCACACCAGAGCGCATCAGGGCATGCAAAGTATCAGCTTCACCTTGAAAAAACACAGGCTGAATACCGCCATTATGCCCAAACATGCGTGTTTTAGACATCACTTCGCCCGTGCGTGAAATACGCAAACTTTCAGGGAATTGCGCCACAAATTCATGGTAAACAGGCAGCAATAGGCTACCATCTTCAAGCTCAACAGGTGGATTGCGCACCAGTGTGCTGACATTGATGAATGGCGAGGTAATCAGACGTTTTGGTCTGTTCCAATGTTGCCCCAAATCCTGCGACCACATCACATTGATATTGCTTCCAGCCCAACCACCATAGGAGACCGTGACAAAAAACAACCACAAACGCTGTTGGCTATCCAAAAAGACCACAGGATTGCCAATTTTTCCAATATATCGCCCTAAAACATCATCCAAGTATGCCACATCAAGCATAGGTTGAGGCTCTGCCCAAGTTTGCTGTATTTTTGAAAAGGTAGTCTGAAAAATCTGCACATCTTGATGCCCTTCACGCGACCCCGCAAACCAAAATGCCATGATGTCGCCATTGGGTAAGATACCCACACCCACACTATGCGTTGAATTCTGCCCTGCATTGGGGATGAGCATTGCATCATAAAAAGGTATTGCTTCATTGGCTTGTTCATGCTGATAAGCAGGCTGCCAAAGCACAGGTGACCATGCAGTGTTATCGTTGGCTTTGAGTACCGAAAGGACAGCGACTAGCACTAGTATCCCCCATAAAATCCCTTGATAAAACCTTGGCATTAAGCAAATAA
>JAUZQU010000095.1 GCA_030950835.1 Mariprofundaceae bacterium
TGCGCTCAAAATGACCAGGTTCTTCTTCAACAAACACAATCAACTCACTGCCTTGGCGTTGAATCGCCTGTTCAGGCAATAATAGTGCTTCTTCACCAACACCTGCTTCTATTTCAGTGCTAACAAACATACCAGGGTGCAAAGTATCTTCAGGGTTTTGCACTTCAAGGCGTACACCTACAGTACGGGTGACAGCATCAAGCTGGTGATTAATATTGATCACCTTGGCTGGATAGTGTTGTGCTTTACCCTTGATGGATATCATAGCCAATCGTCCGATTGCCACAGCTTCTGCTTGTGATTGTGAGAGTTTCACTTCAACCCAGACCGTTGATTCATCAGCAATCAGCATCAAGCGCGTACCCGCAGCAATATGCTGCCCAATACGAAAATCATCGCTCATCACCGTTCCAGAGCTTGGCGCATGCAGCGTGAGTTGACCGTATTGCTTGCTATGCATCAAGTTGTTGATTTTTCTTTTTGATAAGCCGTATGAACCCAATGATGCCTTGGCAGCAGCGAGATTTGCATGGGCAGCCTGATGGATGCTGGATGCCTGCTGAAAGCGTGATTGAGAAACAATCTTTTCTTTGACCAAGCCTTCAAGTCTATCCACATCAAGTTTGCTTTTGCGATGCTCAGCCTCAGCCCTGAGGTAGGCTGCTTCGGCTTGTGCCAACGCTGAACTTGTCAGGGTTACCAACCGTTGTCCTTTTTTAACCTCATCACCCAAACGCGCATGGCGCGCATAAATAGCACCATCAACCAAGGCAGTAATGTCAGCCAATTGGTAAGCATTGAAAGCTACTGTTCCTGGTGCATGAAGCGCTTGTAGTCCTGGTCGATGCTCCAAGGCTTCAGTTTTCAAGCCCGCTTGTTTGATCTGAGCAGGCGTTAATTTAATCACACCGCCCTCTTCCTCATGACCACCATGGGTTTCACCTTCATGATTACCATAGGTTTCATCCTCATGATCAGGCTTTTCAATGTTATCATGCTTTTCACTGGCATGCCCTGAACCTTCATGATTGTGAGCATCTTCTGCTGCAAGCACAGGATAGCTCATCAATAGTGTTAAAGTGAGTGTTGATACAGTGATTATTTTCATTTTTGAATCCCTTCGAGAATATATTCAGGGTGACCAAGCACTTCCGCTAAGCGAATGCGGGCTAGCCATCCCTGTTTGCTGATTTCTATTGATGTTAATTGCGCCTCAAGGGCTTGGTTGACATGAATAACCAGTTCTTCCAAATCCATTTCTCCTGCCGCAAAGGCAGTTTGTGCTAGCTTTATACTATGCTGAAAGGTTGCTGATTTTTCTGCTTGATATGCGCTGTTGAGCATCTGCATTGCACTCTGGTGGTTATAACGTGCAGCCTGAATATCCAAGCGCATCTTTTGTTCTGACCAGCTTAACTGCGTCTCTGCTTGCGATGCTTTGGCTAGCGCATGTTGGTAAGAGCCTTGATGGCTATTCCAAAGAGGAAGGGGGAAACTAATCGCCACTTTGACAAGTTGTTCACCAGCTTCTCGCCCAGCCATGATGCTCAAGGTTGGATCAGGAATACGCCCCGCACTAGCGAGATTACTTTGGGCGTGCGATTGCGCCAATCTTGAACGCAAAGCTGCGACATCAGGACGGGACTCAAGAGCAATAGCCAGCGCATCTTCAGGTGGCTGCCAATCGATAAGTAGACGTGGCAACTCAGGAGCGGACATCTTTTCTCCACCCACTGCCATGTAATATTGCGCCTGATTTAAGATGAACAACTGCTTCGCCCCCATCTTGGCACTCAAAGCAGAGGTAAAAGCAGCACGCGCAAGATTGACATCCAGCTGACTCATCTCGCCCACTGCCATTTGATGGTGAACCGCCTGACTAAGCTTATCAAGCATCACACTTTGTTTGTTACGCAAGTTCAACGTTTGTTTGGCAAAGAAAAGCTCTACAAATGTTCTGGCTGCGCCAATACTTAATTGTTGGCGATTCAGTTCGCTTTCACGCTTGGCAGTATTTAACCCTTGTTGCGCCGCTTGCGCACGGTAGCCCCGCTTTCCACCCAGCTCTATGCCTTGAGAAAGACCGATATAATAATCGGTACCAGTGCCGCCGCCATTCAAGCGGCGGTACTGTGGCTCCAGCGACAATTCAGGGTTATAAGCATAGGAGCTTTGCTCTATGAGTTGACCTCTCGCCATTTCAATATTTTGTTGCGCTATCCGCAGCAATGGATGTTGCGCTGTAGCCGCATCCATTGCTGCCTCAAGGGTTGTTGCATGGGCATAAATCGGATGAATGCTCAAAAGCACTCCAATCAATAAAAATCGTATTCGCACAGTTTTCTCCTGTGGTAAAAAAATAATGTATAATAGAAAAGGGGTCTTATTTTGGGTAATACATGTAACTATGAAGAAGCATCCACCAAGTATTTAGCAAGAATATCTTCAAGTTATTTATATTTTAGCTGGTTATTGCGTTAGAAAAACACATGCAGCAGCATGAGCTCTGGATTTCCACTTTATACCCATGGCGTTGCTTTCTCCAAAGCAGCGAACAACGCATAGGTAATCTAAACAGTGAAGAAAACTCTACTGACTACTGAGTAGTTACAAATAAAAGCAATGAAACCAGTCAAAAAAAACTTTTTTAATGTAAAATAGTTGGGAGATTAGCTATGTAGTATTTTTGGAGGGTGCTCAATTAAGAAAGGTACGCTTTTTATGCGTATCCCTGTGAGCTTGTAATGCTCTTGGATAGAAGTCATTGGTATTGAACCAGTTTGCGCTACTTCTGTCATTTGGAATGCATGTGATGCGTGAACATGGCAAGCATGAATATTGGAATCCTGATCGTGATCAGCACCATCATCATGCAAATGCTCTGCAATATGACCTGTGTCAAGACTCGCAGCATGCAC
>JAUZQU010000096.1 GCA_030950835.1 Mariprofundaceae bacterium
AACACCCGAAACGACATCAATTAAAATGATGGCAAGATGGGTAAAGCATTAGAAAAACTTATGCTTAAACATGTTGACCTTGAAGCCGTGCGCCACGGTGCGGACGATGATTTTTAAGTGCCAGCCAAAAAGGCGGATTTCGAATTTACGGTATTTATTACGGTATAAACAAGATACCGTAAAAATCTATTACTTATAAAACAATAGCTTAGGTAGACTATTCGTAGACGGTTGGGGGCCAAATAGTAACCCCAGTTATGGTAACATAACTGGGGTTTATTTTTGCCTTTTTTTCACGTCATAGAGATGCTTTAGAGAGCGGTTGTAAAGCTTCTAGTCAAACTTCCTCGGGCTGTTTACATGGTTATGATTACGGATTAAAGAGAAAAATTGACCTTTAGACGATGATTCATAAAGTCACAGTATATTTTTCGGGGGTAGAGAGACACGTATGCGTGAATTTGAAAAAATCAAACGGCTTCCTCCCTATGTATTTGCCCAAGTAAACCAACTTAAAATGGAATTGCGTCATGCCGATAAGGATATTATCGACTTTGGCATGGGCAACCCCGACCAAGCAACGCCACAACATATTGTAGATAAGTTGTGCGAAGCTGCTCAAGATGGGCGCAATCATAGGTATTCTGTTTCGCGCGGCATTGATGGCTTAAGAAAAGCGATTTGTGGCTGGTACAAGCGCAAGTTTGATGTTGACCTTGATCCTGAAACGGAAGCGATTATTACCATTGGCTCCAAAGAAGGGTTAGCGCATTTGGCAGTAGCGATTACCTCACCTGGTGATTTGATTCTTTCGCCCAACCCTGCTTACCCCATTCATCCTTATGGCTTCATCATTGCAGGCGCAGATATTCGCCATGTACCCATGGGCCCTGATAGAGATTATTTTGCTGATATTGAACAAGCAGTCAAAGACTCTTGGCCAAGACCTAAAATTATTATTGTAAACTTTCCATCCAACCCTACAGCACAAGTAGTTGACCTTGATTTTTATGTCAAACTGGTTGATTTTGCGAAAGAAAATGATTTGATTATTATTTCAGATATTGCCTATGCTGAAATCACCTTTGATGGCTATCAATGCCCATCGATTATGCAGGTTGCGGGGGCGAAAGAGGTGGCGGTTGAGTTTTATTCGCTTTCTAAGACGTATAACATGCCAGGTTGGCGTATTGGTTGCATGGTGGGCAACCCTGAAATCGTTGCAGCATTAGCCAAAATAAAATCATACTTGGATTATGGTATGTTTCAGCCTTTGCAGATTGCTGCTTGTGCTGCGCTGAATGGCCCTCAAGATTGTGTGGAAGATATTCGTAGTATGTATGAGTCGCGCCGTGATGTGTTGATCAAAGGTTTACATGGCATGGGCTGGATGGCGGATATACCCAAGGCGACCATGTTTGTTTGGGCTGAAATTCCTGATGAATTTAAAGCTATGGGTTCGTTGGAGTTCTCGAAGAAAATGTTGATTGAAGCAGGGGTTGCTGTATCACCTGGGGTTGGTTTTGGTGAATATGGGGATGATTATGTGCGTATTGCTTTGATTGAAAATGAACACCGTACACGCCAAGCGTTGCGAGGCATAAAAAACTTTTTGAATGCAGGAGCAGGAACATGATGGAAATTCGCGTAGGTATTTTAGGGCTTGGTACGGTAGGTTTGGGTGTTGCCCGTATGTTGATTGAGCAACAAAGCTTGATGGCAAAGCGTTTGGGCAAGAAGTTGGTCTTGGTGGCTGCGGCAGACCGCAATCTTGAGCGTGATTTTGGTTTGGATTTGTCTGGTGTACGTTTAACCGATGATGCCCATGATGTGGTCACTGCCGATGATGTGGATTTGGTGGTTGAGTTGATCGGTGGTTACGAGCCTGCACGCAGCCTTGTGACAACGGCCATGCAGCATGGTAAACATGTGGTTACCGCCAACAAAGCTTTGATTGCCAAACATGGCGAAGAGCTGCTTCCTTTGGCTGCTGCCAATCATGTAGCGCTTGCTTTTGAAGCGGCAGTGGCAGGTGGTATTCCTTGTCTTAAATCTTTGCGTGAAGGTGTTGCTGCCAACAATATTGAGTCTATTTATGGCATTTTGAATGGTACTTGTAACTTTATCTTGAGCAAAATGGAAGATGAAGGCGCAGACTACGCTGATGTGCTTAAAGAAGCGCAAGCGTTGGGTTATGCCGAAGCAGATCCTACATTTGATGTGGAAGGCATTGATACTGCACATAAATTGTCGATTTTAGCCTCCATGGCATACGGCTCACACATCAAGTTTGATGAAGTATTTACCGAAGGCATTAGCAAGATTAGTGCGGCGGACATTGAAGCCGTGGCAGAGCTTGGTTACCGCATTAAATTGCTGGGTATTGCCAAGCCGCATCGCGGGAAAGATGGCGATAAGGTTGAAATGCGGGTGCATCCAACACTTGTGCCATTGTCTTCACAAATTGCCCAAGTTGCAGACTCGTACAATGCGGTGATGATTTCGGGTGATTTTGTCGAGCATACCGTGTCTATCGGCAGAGGGGCAGGGGAGCGTCCAACGGCATCGGCAGTGATGGCGGATATCATGGATATTGCCCGTGTGACACCCGGTGGTCTGCAATTTATGGCTCCAGCTATGGGTTATATGCCTGATGAACGCCAAGATTTGGCAACATTGGATATGTCAGATGTGCAAAGTGAGTATTATTTGCGTTTGCAAGTGCAAGATGAATCGGGCGTGATTGCCGCGGTCACTTCAATCTTGGCAGATCATCGTATCAGCCTTGAAGCCATGCAGCAAAAAGAGCGAAATACAGAGCAAACTGTGCCTGTGATTATGTTGACCTACCGAACAACAGAAGGCAACTTACAAGCAGCGATTAGTCGTATTGTGGCGCTGAGTGCAGTCGAAGATGATGTGTTGATTTTAAGAAAAGAATCGTTCGCTACTTAAAACCTATGTTTCAGATGTGATATTGATCATATGATGAGAAAAAATAAACATGATACTGACGACAATCAGAATACAGAAATAAGGAGATGAAAATCATGAAAAAAATACAGGTACTACTTGCAGCATCCGTTTTATTTTGGTCAGGGCATGTTTATGCAGCGTCTTTTAATATTGACCCAGCAGGTTTAGGGCAAACACAATTTAATGCCTTAGCAGATGATTTAGGGGCAGCAACATGGATGAACCCTAGTAATTCAGCTGAACCGCATTCAGCAGGTTTGATTCCTGTTGGCGTTCAGGTGGCACTGGAGGTTTCTTCGTTAAGCTTAGATTCGAATGCAGCACATTGGAATCTTGTAGGTGTGAATAATGTGGATATTTTACCTATGCCGAGGTTACGCTTGTCTGCGGGGATTCCATTTGGTTTGGACTTGAGTTATATGGTCTTATCATTGCCCAATTCTAACTTTGAAATGTCAGGTTTTGAAGGACGTATGGCATTTGGTAATTATATACCAGTGCCTTTTTTAGAAGCGAATATACGTTATCATCGCAGCTCTTTAACAGGTATCCCCGGTATGGAAGTGAGTAACTATGGTTTTGCAGCTATGATTGGAGCAGATACGCCCATAGTAAAACCTTATATTGAGTTTGGTAGCGTTACCTCTACAACGACACCTTCTGGCGCACTAAGTGCTTTAGCCTCACATGAAACAACGCAAAGCACGTTCACGTTAGGCGCAAAGCTGCAATTCGCTTTATTTATTTTGAATGCTGAGACATCCACAGTGGGCGATAAAGATTTGACGAGTTTGAAGTTAGGCTTTGAATTCTAAGTCGATGTAGTTGGCGTATATGATTGAAGATTGAGCAGCCTCACTCCCAGCATGGATTGAGGCTGCTTTTGTTTGTGCTTTAGAACATACCAGGTTTCTTTTTGAGTAACATATTGAATAACCATGCACTGCTGCTTAGTAGTGTGCGGCGGAGTTGAAGTTGCTGCTGTTCGCTGCCTTGGTTGTTGAGTAAGGCGTGTACACAGGAAAAACGCTGGTTTTCAGGCTGCTCACTGCTGATGATATGGGGTAATGACTGTAGATATTCAGGCTGTTGAATGATGACCCATGCAGGAAAGTCGCTGATATGCGGCTGGTGGGTTAGTGTATTAAAACTTGTCCACCAGTGTAATAGTCCAGCAGACTCTAAACCTTGCTGGTAATGCGCATGTCCGATATGTATGAGCGCTTGTTGTGGACAGAACAAACAGTAGTTGAACCACGCCGCACGCAGCTCTGGAATATGATGTTGTTGATATTCTGCTTGAATGATACAGGCATGAAAGTGGGGAATCTGAAACCAATCTGCTATATTTTTACAGCTGGTGATGGTTTCTGGGTAAGCTTTGGCTTCTAACCATGCTGTGGCAGCATGGATTTTGGGCTTTTCAGGGTCAAAGGGCTGGAGTTCTAAATCTTGCGCTAATGTTCGCCAAAGTGGGGCTAAAAAATCGGTGCTGTGTTGTGGGTTGGCAAATTCTTCTATGGCTAGAGGTTTGATGTCTTGTAAAAAGTAGATCAACCTTGCTTGAGCATCATCAGGAAATGCTTGCTGGGCAACCCATAAACTTTCTAATCGGGCTAGACTGATATCATTGGCATAATCTTCAAAAGCATCGGCAAACAAGGTAGACAAATGTGGGGATTGTTGCGCTAAAGCCGTACGCAAACGATTTAAACACACAATATGGGGTGCATCCATGAATAAATCGAGTTGTGGGCGGTCGGATAGTGGTTGAAACAACCATGAAAAGTGCTGGTTTAAATCTTCATCTTCAAATAAACGCAGGCTTTGCCCTGCATGTTCGCCCCAACCTTCCCATGTTTTGGGAAGGCGTTGTAATTGTCTTTTTTCGGCATGTAACATAGCCATATCCAACATACTTTTGATGCGTGATGGGCTGCCAGCAAAGACATGTTCAAGGCATGATACTTCGCCTAAATGCCATGCTTCATAATCTTGCTGGCTGATGCGACCTATGGTGAGTAAGTATTGTACAGGGTCCCAAAACCCAGATATAGCGAGTGTTTGTTCAACAAGACTTGGGGCTTCTTGTTGCATTTTTTCCAGCTGTTGTGGATTGGAGTTAGGCATCACTCAAAGGTTCAAATAACGATTGCAATTCGTTTTCTGTCCACAATGCGCTGCGTTTCCCGCCTCCACCATGAATACTTTTCGCCAGTTCACGTTTGCGCTCTTGCATATCCAATATTTTTTCCTCCACCGTGCCTATGGTGGTGAGTTTATAGACAAATACAGGTTTGTCTTGCCCAATCCTGTGGGCTCTATCTGTGGCTTGATCTTCTGCAGCAGGGTTCCACCAAGGATCATAATGGATGACGGTGTCTGCGGCGGTTAAGTTAAGACCAGTTCCCCCTGCTTTGAGGCTGATAAGGAAGATAGGCACTTCACCATTTTGGAAAGACTCTACTGGGGTGAGACGGTCTTTGGTTTGCCCTGTGAGTTTGACATAAGGCAATTCTAACTCATCACAAAGGTCTTCAATAAGACGTAACATTTGGGCAAACTGTGAAAAAATGAGGATTTTACGCCCTTCTTCGACCATTTCAGGCACCATTGCACGCAACATATCCATTTTGGCAGATTGTATGCCTGAGGTATCCATGTTTTTCAACAAACGTGGGTCACAACAGACTTGACGCATTTTCATCAAGGCATCAAGTACAATAATCTGACTTTTGGCAACGCCCATAGATGCGACTGAATCGCGCACTTTTTTCTGCATCGCCAAACGTACACTTTCGTACAAAGCACGTTGCTGACCTTCAAGCTCGACACTGCGTAAGATATTACTTTTAGCAGGCAATTCTTTGGCAACATCTTCTTTTAAGCGGCGCAGTAAAAAAGGTCGAATACGTACATTTAACGCCTCTTGACGGCTTTGGCTGCCTTCGTTTTCGATGGGTTTTCTAAAGAGTGTGGTGAAATTCTTTTGATCGTACAAATAACCCGGCATTAAAAAATCAAACTGCGCCCAAAGTTCGCCCAAGTGGTTCTCAACGGGTGTTCCAGTTAAACAAAGGCGGTGTTTGGCTTGTAATTCACGCACCAATTTTGAAGCTTTTGCCCTAGGATTTTTGATGTTTTGTGCTTCATCAAGAATCAACATATGATACTCTTCTTCGACTAAAATAGGCGCATCACGGGTGAGTAGGGGATAGGTGGTCAACACCAAATCATAGTGTTGAATCGAGTCAAAATGCTGCGACCTATGCGCACCATGCAAAACCAATACACGCAAATCAGGGGTGAATTTTTTGGCTTCTAAACGCCAGTTATGCATCAAGATGGTGGGCGCAATGACCAAGGCAGGGTGATTCAAACGACCCGCTTCTTTTTCTGTGAGAATACATGCCAAGGCTTGTATGGTTTTACCCAGCCCCATGTCGTCAGCCAAGATGCCATGTAAGCCAGTTTTGAGCATGAGTTGTAACCAGTTTAAACCTTCGCGTTGGTAATCGCGAAGTTCTGCTTGTAAACCTGCGGGCACTTCAACTTGTGGCATTTTATCGTTATCCACCAACAAATGAACCTGCTCTAACCAGCGTTTATCATCTTTGATACGGACTTTTTCGTGGCCTTGTAAATCATTTTTGACTGCCAACATCTGAATGCCAGAAATTTCTTTTTCTGCATTGCCTGTGCTGGAAAAAAGTTCCATCATGTGTTTCAAAATACTGTGCAACATATTGCCAGGAATGGATAACATGCGACCATCAACCAAGGGTAGTGGCACATGTTCAACATTCGCAATGGTGTCCAACATTTGGTCAGACAAACGCTCTGGATCTTCTTTAATCCAAGTGGCTATGGCATCAATCAAATCAATGGATTCACCATCGGCAAGCGTGGCACTAAAGTCTGCTTTGCCCATAAGACCTTCACCAGCAACACCTAAATCCCAACGTTCGGCGGTGAGTAAGTTGTGGCGAAAAGTGTCGGACATTTCAATGCGAAAACCTGCTTCTTCAAGCTCAGGCACGGTATTGGCCATGAAGGGAATCCAATTGTTGTCGGTTAAAGTGAAACCAGGCAATTGACCTGACTTTTTAAGTTGAATGGCTAAAGCTTTTGGCGTGGCAGAGATGCCTTGGGCAAGAACTTTGATGATACTTTGTTGCTCAGAAAGTGTGTCTCTTGCATATTCGATGAGCTGATTGCCTTGTTTTACACGCACAGGCTCGGTGGTTTCGCCAAATTTGGTTTGTTCTTCATTGTATTCAAACCAAATGTCCAAACCATCAAAATATTGACCATAAACGCTGGAATGAATGGCAAGTGAATCAAATTGAAGCACAGTGGTAGGTTGTATGCTTTCTTTCACCAACTCCAGACGTTCAGGTTGCGGGATATGTTTGGGTAAAAAAGACAACAACTTATCTTCATCCATCAAATCTTGCGGTTTGACGGGCAACATGCTCATCAACTCGCGGGTTTCCTCCACAGAACTGCTTTGTTGGATTTCACCACAGCTACTTTCACTTATATCGAGGTAAAAGGGTGGTGAAACATCCAATAACATGGCTTCGGGTTCACATTTTAAGGTTAAAGACTGCACACCTTGGGCATCCATATCCCAAAACCACTGCCCTTGTCGCGGCGTACCCATGTTTAAAACATCTCTTTCTTTGTCCCACCAATGGCAGCGACCTGTTTTAATGACATGCTCTAAGATTTCACGACCTGCCAAACCATGCAGCAATACCGAGTCTTCATTGGCAGACAGGCGGTTGACGCTTTCTTGCAAAATGCGCACATCGGCAGCTAAAATAAAACGTGGTGTATTGCGATTGAGGATGTTTTTGGCGGTATAGGGTGTAGCTTTACCATACTTATCATTTTTGAGCAGGCGAATAGTTTCAAAGTGTAAACGCAAACCATGGCGCATGTCGGGGCGTAAAATATAGAGTAAACGTTGGCGCACATCGCTTGGGTAATCAAGGGGTGTTTGATTTTCGCTGGAGGTTTGGTTGACCACACCCAACCAGTGATGAAAAGGTACAGGTTCTTCTTTTTTCTTACGTTTTTTACGGGGAAGTGTGGATGTTTCTGCCAACACGGCATACAAAGCAGCGGCGACATGTTTACAATTGAACTGCATGGGGCAAGAGCAGTCACCATCAATGTCATGCTCATCATATTCAATGAATACTTTGTAAGGATGGGCTGCATTACCAATCACTTGCGCTGTGATGACGTGTTTTGCGTTGTCGATTTGTAGTTCTTCTACATGCCCATCTTTAAAATATTCGCGCCCACGCATAAGGTCAGCTGCGTCCAAATTGGTTTCCAAAAATCCTTGTGTAATTTCAGCCGTCATGTATGCCTCTAAGATATAATGTTCAATAGTGATTTGAGCAAGCGAGGCGGCATTCTCAACAAGACGAAACAGGATGCAACAGGTATTTTTTGTTTATAAAATAGGTTGACCGTGGACTTCTAACCATAATGACAAATCCAAGCTCTTGTTGGTTAACATATCGGCCTGCAGCTGGTTGTCTACTTGCAGACCAATCAAAGAAAAAACATCATGTTGTTCTAAGGATATAAGGTTGTCTCGGGCAAGAGACAGGCCTTGAGCGCTGGCTTTTTGGAACCACATATAAGCGGCATCTTTATCTACTTTAGTGCCACGCCCTTCAGCATACATATAAGCCAAAGCATTTTGTGCTGGCGCAAATTCAAGTTTGGCGGCTTTTTCGTACCAATGTAAGGCTTTTTTATCATCTTGGGCAACGCCATAGCCGCGCCTATATTGCGTGGCAAGGTTAAACATGGCTTTGATATGACCAGCATCGGCAGCGCGCTGGAACCAAGTGACGGCGGTTTTGGGTGCATAAGTCACGCCTTGCTCTTCTAAAAATAAACTGCCATAGATGTTTTGCGCATCTGTATTGTTGGCTTGGGCAATGATTTTGAAATATTCAGCAGCACGTTGGTAATCCCTATCTATGCCACGACCATTATAAAATAAGACGGCCAAGTTATAAAGTGCATTCTCATCACCTGCTTGAGCTGCCTTTTGATACCACTCTACGGCCTGTTTTTCGCTTCTGCCAACACCACGGCCTAAGTCGTAGAACAAACCCAACATCATTTGGGCGCGACGGCTGCCGTTTTTGTTGGCCAATCGCCAAAAGTGAATGGCTTTTTCATCATCAGGGGTCACGCCATCACCGCGAGCATAAATAAAGCCCAAATTAAACTGTGCTTTAGCACTAGAGGATGCAGCTTTGTGTAACCAGCGCACTGCTTGCGTACTATCACTTTTTATCATCTTCAAATAGATGGCATAATCATTTTGTGCTGGGCTTAAACCTGCCTGTGCAGCACTTTTTAACCAAGGTTCAAGGTCAAGAGAGCTTTTTTGCAAGCCCAACAAACCTTGGTTGAGTACAGTCGCTAAATTATATTGCGAAGTGGCATCACCTTGCTGCATACCATGATATAACCAGCGCCAAGCTTCTTTGGCATGTGTTATCGTCACATCATTTTGCATAGCTAGCAAAGCCACTGCTGCTGAAGCTGCTTGTTGGTGTCCTTGTTGGGCAGCTTGTTCAAACCAATGTAAAGCTTGGGAGGATTGTTTACCATCCGATGCAACCAAGGCTTTGGCAAGGGCATATTGCGCCTTGGCATGCCCAGTTTCAGCCGCTTTTTGATACCATCTTAAAGCCTTGTTTTGGTCTTTGCTGACACCACGACCATCCTCAAACCAAGTGGCCAATAAATATTGGGCAGATGCGTCACCCTCCTTGGCTTTGTATAAGTTATTTTTAATGATAAGTTGATGAACAGTAGTCGCATTGGGTGCATTTTTTGCCTCTGCTTTTAGTGCCCACATCAATGCTTTAGAATCACTTTTTTCCACACCTAAACCAGCCTCATAGAGTTTGGCAAGTTTAAGCATGGCTTCTGGGTGCTGCTGTAGCGCAGACTTTTTAAACCATTGGGCGAGTGTTTTAGCATTTGCTGTGCGGATGCCACGTCCATGTTCGAGCCTGATAGCGTAGTCATACTCAGCTTTTGCCAACCCTTGCTTGGCTGCTAAAGCTAACCAATGCACAGCCTGTTGCTCATCTTTTTCAACACCCCAACCACGTTGATAAAGCTCAGATAAACGAAATTGTCCTTCGCTTAAGCCTTGGTTTGCAGCATGTTGATACCAGTTGAAAGCATCTTCATAACGTTTCTCTTGGTATGCAAAACCACCCAATTGCAACATGTTCGCATCAGGAGAGATACGGTTTAGGCTTGAACCAGAAAAGTACAAACCCGCGCCAATCAAAGCGGCAAAGAGTAAAAGGGCTAGTAAGAATCGCATAATAGGTTTATTTTACTCCACGGTGACTGATTTAGCTAGGTTTCTTGGTTGATCCACGTCTGTTCCCTTAGATCTCGCTACATTATAGGATAAAAACTGCAACGGAATTGAAGCAATCAAAGGAGCACTAAAAAAGTCGCCTTCGGGAATGTTCACAATGGCATCTACATCTTGCGGGCATTCGCTTTTGGGCAAATCAGTGATTAAAATGATTTTTGCACCACGAGCTTGGACTTCATGGAGGTTAGAAATCACCTTATCAAGATGATATTGGCGCAAAGCCAAAACAACCACGGGCAAGTTTTTATCCACCAAAGCGATAGGTCCATGTTTCATTTCACCAGCAGCATATCCTTCGGCGTGCAGGTAGGAGATTTCTTTGAGTTTTAAGGCGCCTTCCAAAGCCAAGGGATAACAAGGCCCACGCCCTAAAAATAAAGCACCGTGGGCATGGCTAAATATTTGGGTCAACATGTCGAACTGATGACTTTCCTGCAACAATACATCCACATGATCAGCGGCGTATTGCAAGGCTTGAATATGTTGTTGGACTTCTTTGGTGTCCAAAGCTTGGTTTTGTTGGGCAAGTTGTAATGAAAACAGGGCTAATGCCATGAGTTGTGCGGTGTATGCTTTGGTAGAGGCTACGCCAATTTCAGGGCCTGCATACAATTCAATCAAACCATCGGACTCGCGCACCAATGATGAGTGTGGCACATTACAAAACGCCAAAGTTTTGTTGTGCGGGGTGCGTCTTTTGAATAAACGTAAGGCCTCTAGGGTGTCTGCTGTTTCACCTGATTGGGAAAGTGTAATCAACCATGTGTGATCACCAATAACAGGATCACGATAGCGAAACTCAGAGGCAACATCCACCTCTACAGGGACTTTAAGGTAGCGTTCAAGCCAATAACGCGCCGTTAAAGCAGCGTGGTAAGAAGTACCACAGGCGACCATGATGATACGTTTGGGCAGGGTATCGTTGTGGATGAAATCAGCTTGTGGAAAGTGGACAGAGCCAGAGACATCAGTATAAGCATGGAGAATATCACGATAAACACGGGGTTGTTCATGGATTTCTTTGAGCATGTAGTGGGCATAATCACCCTTGTCTGTTGCCGAGACCATGTGTGGCATAGCTTGCCACTTGAGAGCAACGCTTTTTCCTTGTACATCAAAAACATAAGTGTCTTCTAAAGTCGTCCAACCCCATTCGCCTTCTTGTAAATACATCACTTCATCCGCTTCACCTGCTACAGCCAAAGCATCTGAAGCGACAAAAACACCACTAGATCCACGCGCTAATAATAAAGGGCTACCACGTCTAGCAAACCACAGTTTATCAGGGTCATGCGCTTGTAAACCAGCAATGGCATAAGCACCTTTTAAGGTGTTGAGGGTGTGTAAAAAAGCTTCTTTTTCGTTGCTGAATTGGGTGCGTTGCTGCTGCCAAAGCCAAGGGATAACTTCGCTGTCGGTATCGGAAAGAAAGTTGGCGCCTGTTTGTTGGAGTTCAGTGCGTAAAGCCTGATGATTTTCAATGATACCATTATGTACGATGGCAAGTGTGGCGGTTTGATGAGGGTGTGCGTTGCGTACTTCGGGTTTGCCATGGGTTGCCCAACGGGTATGCCCAATGCCCAAGTTGCCTGTAAGGGGTTGCTGCTTAAGCGCCTGTTGTAGGTGTTGCAATTTGCCCTTTTCTTTGACATTTTTCAAACCTGATGCTGCATCTTCAAGCATACATATACCAGCACTGTCATAACCACGGTATTCCATGGTTTTCAAGGCTTGCACAAGCATATGTTGTACGTTGTTATGAGAAATAATACCAATAATACCACACATTAGCGGTCACCTTTTTTCGGACGAATCCAGTTTTTCACATGCCTTTGTTCAGGTCTAGCCGATAGCGTCAAACCATCTTCTTTAACGTCTTTGGTGATGATGCTACCTGCGCCAATGGTCGCGCCACTACCCACAGCAACAGGGGCAACCAGTTTGGTGTCTGAGCCGACAAATACACGATGCCCAATGTTGGTTTGATGTTTATTGGCACCATCGTAATTACAAGTAATCGTACCAGCACCGATATTACAGTCTTCGCCCATCACCGTATCACCAATATAACTTAAATGGTTAACCTTACTACCACGTCCAATCACCGCTTGTTTAACTTCAACAAAATTACCGATTTTCACTGCTTCATCCAGCTTCGCACCAGGGCGTAAACGTGCAAACGGGCCAATATTGGCATCATCACCAATATTACAACGCTCCAAATGGGAAAAAGGAGCAACGGTAATCCCATCTTCCAGCCAACTATCCTGCAACACCGCATAAGGACCAACCACACAATCATCACCAAGATGGGTAGAGCCTAGCAGTTGCGTACCTGCTTTGATGACAGAATCAGCACCGATATGTACAGAAGCTTCAATGCGTACAGTATCGGCTTGTTCAATGGTCACACCTTGCTTTCGCCACTCCCGAATCACATCTTGTTGCATCAAATGTTCAGCTTGGGCAAGTTGAATACGGTCATTAATGCCTAACATTTCATCACTGTTGTCCATGCTGATAGCTTGTACTTTTTTGCCTGCATGCAAGGCGATAGGCACAATGTCAGGTAAATAATACTCGTGTTGCGCATTATCATTGCCAATATTCTGCAAAGCTTGGAATAAAAAAGCACGGTTCACACAGAAAATTCCGCTGCTGACTTCTTGAATCTGACGTTGTTGCGCGTTGGCATCTTTTTCTTCGATAATGGCTGTAACCTGCCCTTGTGCATCACGGACAATACGCCCGTAACCATATGGGTTGCTCGGTTGTGCGGATAAAATGGAAACATCGGCTTGCTGCTGTAGATGTTGCTGAATCAAATCTGCCAAGGTGCTGGTTTGTAATAAAGGGGTATCGGCGCAGACAATCAGCACCAATTCAGCATCAGGGTCGCTAGACTCTGCTTGTAATACGGCATGGGCTGTGCCCAACTGTTCTTTTTGTTCCACCCAAGTGAGGTTTTCAGGCTGACCAATAAAGCTACGCAGCTTATCGATACCATGCCCTGCGACCAAAGTGATGGACTTGGGTAGTAAACTTTCAATGCTGCTTAATACATGTTGCAACATGCTTTTACCCAATACTGGATGTAATACTTTGGGTAAGTTGGATGCCATTCGGGTGCCTTTGCCTGCGGCTAAGACAATGACTTGTAAGGACGAAAAGTGATAAGGCATACATATTCCTTTTACTTATAATGGGCTGAGGGCTCGAATGGCAAGTTTAGCCAGCAGCCAAGTTCAAGTCCAGCAGTGTATGCTTTGTTTAGCGGTGGTTGCGCACGGTTGGCGGCACAACATGTCCTGATGCTTGCATGTCTATAGCTTGAGGATTAGCCAAATAATGTTGGCGTAGCGTAGCCGCTAGTTTTGCTTTGACTTGGGCATCGACCAAACAAGGCGATGTGTGGGGTAAACAGTGGATCAATGCTTGTAATAAGGCATCTTGTGGTGATTGCATTTGGCTAAGCCAAGACGATAACAAATCGGCATCCACATAAGCTGGCAATGAACCTAAAATGCCTACATCATTTTGATCATGCACCAATAAACCACTGGTAGTACCACGGTCTAAGGTTAAGACTTGGAAAAAGTATAAACTGTGATATGCCAATTGTGCCTGTTTATCTTGTGCTGTGATGGTTGGTGAGCTGTTTAAATTTTGTTGAAGAATAGCGAGGTAAGTATCTATAGCAGCTTGTCCAAACTGCTGTGCCAATGTGATATCCGCTGTTGCATCGCCTGAGTTGTAGGCCTCTAAATAGAAGTGGGCAACGCCGCGATGGCGATCTAAAGCAGGAATGAAAAAGTAGTGCTCACCTTGGTTTTTAGCATCTGTAAACTGTGTAGGTGCGGTACCTTGTAAGGCTTGTAAAAACTGCTGTGTGTCTTGTGGTTTTGCTATGGAAGGGTTTAAATCTGCCATCATACGCCAGTATCCTTGCCCGCTTTTCATCTCTGTCCAGCTGATATGGATATGCACGGAGGGTGCATGTGGGTTGTTGGGGTGAATAATGGTGGAAATCGCAGTAGCTGAACCCAGAGCCTTGCTGGAATCATCATCGTAATGCACTTGTGAAACATTCACCGAGCCGCGTCCAATCATAGAGCCGTCCGCAGTCTCAAAACGCATACCACCACCATGTTTGCCTTGGTTGCGTAGCCATTCTACAGCTGTAAATGTTTGTGCTTGCTGCTGTGTTGCAGCCAATGTTTCAAGTTTACTGACAAAGCGTTGTTGCAGTTCAGAGACCAAGTCTAAAGCTTGCTTGGCTTGTGTGGATGCTGCTTGCGTATATGACATAACTTATTACCTATGGCTTGTGAAATTTCGCCAATCATGAAGGTCTAGAGGTGAATCTTCAATCAAATGTTGAGAAACATAAGAGGGTAAGAAAAAATGGTCGGGACGGCAAGATTTGAACTTGCGACCACCACACCCCCAGTGTAGTAATATTCTGTTATTTATCAATGTGTTAAGGTGCGTTTTGTCTCATGGTTGCTTGTTATGGAGTCCTTGTTTATCAGTGGCTTAGCTTTTTTTGTGAGACAGTTTTAAGGGGCTTTATCGGGTTGGCTTTACCGTCCAAGGTTTGACCAAGTAGTGGGCTTTGGTTACTGCATCGCTGGAATGGCTTAAAAATGATGTTGCATCTTCTGCTGTGTCTGATCCTGCTTTTTTGCGTAAGTCTTTAAACTGAAATCTTGCTATGCCGCGTTCTGCAGCGAGTTTCCGCATCATCTTGCCCCACCTTGATTTGAATGCGGACTCTGTGTATTTGTCACCCTTGGTGTTGGCAATCAGGTAGGTGCTTCCGTGGTTTATTGATTGTGCGTAAGAGACTGCTGCAATCAGGGTATCGCTCCATGTGTAAATCATGTTCCTGTTTGACTTGCTGGTAGGGGTGTGTATTCCATCTTCTTGGATGTTTTCGTGGGTAAGTCTTAGAATATCGCCCATTCTTAATCCTGTTAAAAAAGCAATATCCATTGCGGCTCTTATTTCTGGTGGAGCAAGGGTTTTGATATGTTCAAATTCCTC
>JAUZQU010000097.1 GCA_030950835.1 Mariprofundaceae bacterium
CGCCTACTGAATAAGGAGGGAAGTTGTAGTGCAACATAAAGCGTTGTTTGGCAACGCCTTCTAAGCTTTCCGTGGTTTGCATGTCAGATTCAGTGCCCAAAGTAATGGTCACCAAAGCTTGGGTTTCGCCGCGTGTAAACAAAGCAGAACCATGCGTACGTGGCAACACGCCCACTTGGCAATCAATCGCACGAACATCCGTAGTCGCACGGCCATCAATACGCGGGTTACCATCAATGATAGAGCGACGCACAACATTCTTCTCAAGGTTTTTCACCGCAGAAGTCACATCATTGCTTGAAAACTCACCAGAATGATCATCAGAGCCAACAAACTTTTCTTGTGCTCCCGTACGAATCGCTTCAATTTTTGCTGAACGTGCAGATTTATCAACAATCGCATACGCATCACGAACGTCTGCTTCAAATGCTGCATTAACTGCATCTTGAACATCAGCATTACCAGCCAAATCAACAACAAGCTTGTCTTTACCTGCATCTTTGACCAAGGCATCAATCGCATCAATCACAGGTGCATAACCTTCTTGACCGAAGATGATAGCATCAATCATTTGCTCTTCAGAAAGCTCTTTGGCTTCAGACTCAATCATCAATACCGCATCACGCGTACCAGCAACAATCAAATCAAGCTCAGAGTTTTCCATTTGTTGGTAAGTTGGGTTGAGTACGAACTCACCATCAATCAAACCAACACGCGAAGCTGCAATTGGCTCTGCAAATGGGATGTCAGAGATGGCAAGCGCTGCGGACACGCCATTGATTGCAATAATATCAGGGTTGGTTGCATCATCAGCTGAAATCACAGTCGCGATGACTTGTGTTTCATGGAAATAACCTTTGGGAAACAACGGACGAATCGGGCGATCAATCAAACGCGATGTTAATGTTTCTTTTTCCGAAGGACGACCTTCACGTTTCACGAATCCACCAAGAAAACGACCTGCTGCATATGTTTTTTCTTGGTAATGCACGGTTAAAGGCATGAAATCCACGCCTTGTAGTGGTTGTTTGGCAGCAGTTGCAGCAACATGCACCACCACATCGCCCACTTGTGCTAAAATTGAGCCGCCAGCTTGACGCGCTACACGACCTGTTTCAAAACTAATTTCTTTGCCAGCTACAGTGGCTTTACTTGTTTTAATATCAAACATTGATACTTCCTTTGAACGGACCCCATGCCCGCTTATTTTTCTATTCCAGCTTCCTTCTTTGCCAAACGCTCAAGCAAAAAGAGCGACCCAAAGGCCGCTCTTTCCAAACAAACTATAGACTAACGGCGTAAACCCAAACGCTCGATAAGTTTATGATAACGACCGAAATCTTTACCTTTAAGATACTTCAACAAGTTACGACGTTGACCAATCATTTTCAACAATCCACGACGTGAATGATGATCTTTATGGTTGTCTTTAAAGTGACCAGAAAGACCATTGATGCGCGTAGTTAAAATCGCAACTTGAACTTCTGGTGAACCTGTATCGCCTTCTTTGGTGGCGTATTCAACCATGACTTTGTTTTTTTCTTCTGCTGTCAAAGACATATTTATTCCTTTTACTTCATGTATTTACTACTTCAACCCAGATGAACATGCGGAACACATGGAACCCCAGCATTGAGGGCGCAACCTAACAGCCAGCAAACACAAGTCAAAAAAGCATTCCAGCACAGTTTTTACGACACTTTCACCAGCAAACCCAGTGCTTCTATCTGCTTGGCAAAAGTTTGAAAAAAGGTGCTATCTGCAGACTTCAATTGCGCGCCACCTGCTTGCAATGATGGGCGTGCTAAACCATACAATAACACCCCTTCTAACTGGATATGATCTGCCAACACCCCATTCAACCATGCCAAATAATTAGCCGCCCACTGCCCTTGCTGCCCCTGCATATCCAACACACATGTTTGCAACCATGTAGGGCAGGCTTTTGCCGTAATGTGCAACTGTTGTTGTTGCCAAGCCGCAGATAAAGACACACCATTGATAGCCAAACTATCCTGCTCACCAATCGCATCTACCTTAAACCACACCTCACCACCATGTTGCCCCATCCACTGCAAACCCTGCAATACATCTGCTTTATGCACGCTTGAACCGTTGGTAATCAAACGCAAAGGTATGTTTAAGTGATACTTATCCATCATTTTCAACAGCAAAGCCACCACTGCCGAAAAATGTGGACATGTCGTTGGTTCTCCATTGCCAGAAATCGCTATGTCTTGCAAAGTTCGGCAATCTGCGGGCACATGTTTCAACATATAATCGCCCAACAACAATTGTTGCAAAAATCCATCCAACTCTTGTTCCAGCAGTGTTAAATCCACCTTGGGCGCAACACCTCGGGTTAAGTTGGGCACTTGGCAGTACACACACTGCCAATTACAAGCATTATTGGGATTCAAATTGATACCCAAAGACACCCCGCCTGCACGACGTGAAATCACGGGATAGACATAGGTGAGGTCAACTACATCTCTATCATGATTGCTCACGCTTAACATCAAGAACCTTCCACAACACAATGGCTTTCAAGCTTGGCCATCAATGCTTGCATATCCACAGGTTTAGACACAAACTCATCCATGCCATGGGCTAAGGCTTCATGTTTCACTTCTTCCAAGGCGTGGGCAGATAAACCCACAATAAACATAGGTTTTATTTTTGATTCGGCTTCATATTCACGGATTTTCTTGGTCAACATCATACCATCCATAATAGGCATACGCACATCGGTCAACAAGAGGTCATATTGCTTTTTTTGCACTTTTGCCAAGGCTTTTTCGCCATCGGCAACCGCCTCAACCGTAAAACCAGTCCGCTCAAGCTGTTTGATGGCAATTTTACGCCCTATTGGGTCATCTTCGGCTAAAAGCACCGACCAAACCTGATTGTTTTCACGGTTCACCACCACCTCATCTAACCTTGCCTGCTGCTGCAATGCCAAGTCAGCCAGTTCCAAAGTCAAACTGATACGTTCTGAACCCACAGCCGCCAAAGGTAGTTTCACATCAAAAGTCGTACCTACACCCAAAGCACTGCGCAGCGATATCTCTCCACCCATGATTTCCACAAAACGTTTGGCAATGGTCGTGCCCAAACCTGTACCTTTATCTTGTAAGTTTTCGCCCAAGACATGGTTATCATGCACTTGTACAAAAGGGGTAAACACCGTCAACTGCTGATCCAAGGCAATACCAATACCCGAATCTTCAATGCTAATCTGCCATATTTCATCCGTTTGCCAGACTGTCACCCGCACAAAACCAGCATCGGTAAATTTAAGCGCATTACCCACCAAGTTCAGCAATACTTGACGTAAATATAACACATCACCTGACATGGTTTGCGCTACATCTTTCATTTCCAAGCTTAAAAGCAAGCCTTTCTCACGCGCTTTCATCACAAACGGTATCAAAGCGCTGCGCAACACCTGCTCAACAGCAAATGGTTGATGTTGCACTTCCAATTTGCCCGATTCAATTTTAGATAAGTCCAACACATCATCAATCAATGAGCCTAGAATATGCGCGGTTGATTGTGCCAAAGCCAAGTTGTTTTTTTGTTCATCGGATAGCCTACTTGCTTCTATTTCCAGCAAACCCAACAAACCAATCACCCCATGCAAAGGTGTGCGCAGCTCATGGCTCATCGTCGCTAGAAATTCTCCTTTAGCTTTGGATGCCACCTCTGCCCGCTCCACACTGACTTGCAAGTCCTTTTGTAAAATCAACTGACCAATAGCTGCGCGTAAACGATGTGAAATATCCGTCAACAAACGTTTCTGCTGTTTTGTCCAAGCTTTAGCATCTCTACAACGCTGCACTACCAGCAACCAATCATCCCCTGCTGCTGTAGAAACAACAATCATCATATGTGATTTAATATCATATTTTTCAATCACTTGGAATGAAAAAACACTTGACTTATCGATTACAACAGGGCAGAATTCGGTATCGGTATCGGTATCGGTATCGGTATCGCGTAACGCAAGCCCTGCCCGCACCCCCTCATCCTTTACAAAACCTACAGCACAAAAATCCTCAAAACCCTGTTTTTGCGTTAAAAACACCATATCATGGCATTCTACACTTGATTCTTCTGTATCAGCACAGCTCACAGGTAACAAAAAGACTCTATCCGCATCATAAATGGGCAACAGTGCTTGCATTGCTTGTTTAATGGACTGTTCAAAGCTAGGCGCAGCCAACGCCCCTTCAATGGCGCTTAAACTTTGCAAATGATGTAGAACGCCCTCTCTCTCCTTGGCGATTTGCACTTCTTGCGTAATATCAAGAAATACACCTTCAATATATTGCGGCTCTTTGTGTTGATTAAAAACAATCGTTGAGCTCATGGAAACATTAAAATCTTCACCATTTTTTTTAATTAACGATACAGGATAATTTTTGACACGCCCTTGCTTCTGCAATTGAGCCAAATATATCTCCCGCTCATCAGGCTGGGCATAAAAATCAAGAATAGGATGCCCA
>JAUZQU010000098.1 GCA_030950835.1 Mariprofundaceae bacterium
GCACGGAAATGGTAATGCCTGGAGATAATATCTCTATGGATGTTACATTGATTACACCAATCGCAATGGATAAAGAACTTAGGTTCGCAATCCGCGAAGGTGGACGTACAGTTGGCGCTGGCGTTGTTACTGAAATCAACGAATAATAAAGAATAAAAAGATAGTTGGCGGCCTTGGAGAAATCTAGGGTCGCTTTTCTGTCGTTAGAGGTAAGGAAATGCGTGAATTAATGTCATTGGCTTGTGAAGATTGTAAACGTCGCAACTACACAACGGATAAAAACAAACGTACGATGACTGAGAAGTTAACGTTGAAGAAATATTGTAACTCTTGCCGTAAACATACCATGCATAAAGAGAGCAAAGTTTAATATTCAAAGATAGGCGAGTAGCTCAATTGGTAGAGTACCGGTCTCCAAAACCGGGTGCTGTGGGTTCGAGTCCCTCCTCGCCTGCCATTGTATAGTGCAGGTGGATGTTGTAGTCAGTAAGGTTGTTGAATAAAGTTTTGCCATGAAGGGGTCTAGTGAAATGGGTCGTATTGCAGATACACAAAAATTTATGCGCGAAGTTCAAGTTGAGGCTAAAAAAGTCACTTGGCCAGAGCGTAAAGAAACCATTCAAGCCACGTTAATGGTGTTTGTGATGGTGATTCTTATTTCGCTTTTCCTTTATTTGGTTGACTGGGGCTTGGAAAGTTTGATTGGATTGGTGATTTGATGGCAAAACAATGGTATGTGGTTCAGGCTTATTCAGGTTTTGAAGATAAGGTTGTGATTGCTTTGCATGAGAACATTGAGCGGGCAGGTCTGCAAGAGATGTTTGGCGAAATCATGGTGCCTAGAGAAGAAGTGGTTGAGCTTAGAGATGGGCAAAAAGTCACGAGTCGTCGTAAATTTTTCCCTGGTTATGTTTTGGTGGAAATGGAGCTGAACGATGAAACTTGGCATATTGTGAAAAGCACTGGACAAGTCAGTGGTTTCTTGGGTTCTGGTGGTAAACCTAGACCTATGCCACAAGCAGAAGTCGACAGATTGATTCATCAGATTGAAGAAGGTATTGAGCGTCCTAAACCTAAGGTTCTGTTTGATGTGGGCGAAGCAGTGCGCGTGATTGATGGTCCGTTTGCTTCGTTTAACGGTTTGGTGGAAGAAGTGGATGAAGATGCGGCGAAACTTAAAGTAAGCGTGTCGATTTTTGGTCGTCCTACACCAGTTGAATTGGAATATTTTCAAGTCGAAAAGGCTTGATGATTGAGCCTGACACGATGTCAGGTTTTTTACCGCCTAGCGGGAGTGATTTGCAGTTTAAATCACGGATAAAAATGGATAAGCAGGATGCTTTGAAGTTGGTTGGAGAAAGATAATGGCAAAGAAAATTGACAAGCTTGTAAAGCTACAAGTCGCAGCAGGTAAAGCAAATCCTGCCCCACCAGTTGGTCCTGCATTGGGTCAAGCTGGTCTTAATATTATGGAGTTCTGTAAGGCATTTAATGCAAGAACCCAAGATCAAGAAGCTGGCATGCCACTTCCTGTGGTGATTACAGTGTATGCTGATAAATCATTTGATTTTGTGATTAAAACACCACCTGCTTCATTTTTGTTGAAAAAAGCAGCGGGTATTGAAAAAGGCAGCGCTGAGCCAAACAAAGATAAAGTGGGAACAGTGACACAAGCGCAACTCGAAGAGATTGCTCAAGCCAAGATGATTGACTTGAACTGCTACGATGTGCAACAAGGTGCTAAAATTATTGCTGGTACAGCCGTTTCTATGGGCTTGGAAGTGAAGGGGTAAATCATGGCTAAGTTAACGAAACGTATGCAGGCTTCTCGTGAAGTCATACCAGCAGAAAACGGCACAATTTTACAGGCACTTGAGGCTGTTTTGGCAGCACCAAAAGCGAAATTTGATGAATCTGTAGATGTGGCAGTCAAATTGGGCGTTGACCCTAGACATGCAGAACAAATGGTGCGCGGCACTATCGCTTTGCCAAACGGTACGGGTAAAACAGTGCGTGTTGCAGTGTTTGCCAAAGGCGCTAAAGCTGAAGAAGCGAAAGAAGCAGGCGCTGATATTGTTGGTGCTGATGACTTGGCTGAGAAAATCCAAGGCGGATTCATGGACTTTGACCGTGTTGTTGCTACTCCAGATATGATGGGTCAAGTGGGCCGGTTAGGTCGTGTTCTTGGGCCGCGTGGTTTGATGCCTAACCCTAAACTTGGTACAGTGACGATGGATGTCACCAAAGCTGTGACGGCGATTAAGTCGGGCCAAATTGAAGTGCGTGTAGATAAAGCAGGTGTGATTCATGCACCCGTTGGCCGTCGTTCATTTGACCTTGAAAAATTGGCTGAAAATGTTGATTTCTTGGTTTCTGAGCTTAACCGCATGAAACCATCATCATCCAAAGGTCGTTATATGCAGAGTTTTGTCATTTCTGCGACTATGGGCGCTGGTGTGCGTGTGAACTTAAGCGCGTTTAAATAAAAAATTTAACCTCGCCTTTTCTTCTGGGTTAAGGCGGGGTGTAACAGTTGGCTGTTGTTAAAACGGCTGAAAAAACGATCCGTCCCAGACTACAGGTGCAGCTTTGGCTGCTTAATCATGAAAGCCAGTATAGATGGAGTGATAGCTCACTTGCGCGGGTCAAAATAAAGCAAGGAGGTAGAAGTGAATCGGGATAATAAACAAACTATTGTTGATGAGCTTCACGCTGCTTGGTCTGAATCTTCTTCGGGTATTGTTGCACAATATTCGGGGTTAAATGTTGTTGCAATGGGTGACCTTAGGGGTCGCTTGCATGCTGCTGGTGTTTCTTTACGTATTGTAAAAAACACATTGGCACGTCGTGCAGCACAAGATACAGGCTTTACTGCGGCTGAAGAACATTTTACCGGTCCTGTTGCAATTGCATATGGTAATGACCCAGTGGGCATGGCCAAAGCAATTTCTGACTTTGCCAAAGAGAATGAAGCCCTGGTTATCCGTGGTGGTGTTCTTGATGGAAAAGCGATTGATGCAGCGGGTATCAAAGCATTGGCGAGCTTGCCATCGCGTGACGAATTGTTGGCCAAGATGTTGGGCAGCATGCAAGCACCGATCAGCGGTTTCGTACGTACTTTGAACGAAATTCCGGCATCGTTTGTGCGGACTTTGGCAGCTATTCGCGACCAAAAAGAAGCATAAACAACCGTATTTATTTTTAACAATTTTTAATTCAATTAAAACGTAACAAGGAATATTAAAATGGCTATTACAAAAGATGAACTAATCACAGCAATCGAAACAATGTCCGTATTGGAATTGTCTGAGCTTGTGACTACACTTGAAGAAAAATTCGGCGTATCTGCTGCTGCACCTGTAGCTGTAGCTGGTGTTGCTGCTGCTGGCGAAGCTGCTGAAGAAGAACAAACTGAATTCAGTGTTGTATTGACTGCAGTTGGCGACAAGAAAATCCAAGTGATCAAAGCTGTTCGTGAAGCAACTGGTCTTGGTTTGAAAGAAGCTAAAGCAGTGGTAGATGGTGCTCCTGCACCAGTCAAAGAAGGCGTATCTAAAGACGATGCTGACGCTTTGAAAGAAAAACTAGAAGCAGCAGGCGCAACGGTTGAGTTGAAGTAATCGCGCTTTTTGCGCCATTGTTTTAAAGCGTAATATAAGACCAACCTCTTGTTGATAGGGGTTGGTCTTTTTCGCGTTGTGGTTGGTAGTAGTAAAAACAAAGATTCATACAATTTATTTTGAGGTCAAACATGGGCAAACAAGCGATTGTTAAACGTATTCGCAAAAACTTTGGCAAGATTGATTCTGTAGCAAAAATGCCAAATATGTTGCAACTGCAACTTAGTTCATATCAGGAGTTTGTGGGCGTGGGCTCAGGCTTAACTGATATTTCAAATTCACGTTTATCATCCGTGTTTGCATCGGTATTTCCAGTCCGCGATTATTCGGGCGCTGCCGAGCTTCACTTTGAAGGGCTTGAGTACAGCCCTCCCCGTTACGATCTCGAAGAGTGTATTCGTCGTGACTTAACCTATGCCTTGCCAGTCAAAGTAAAACTTAGACTGAAAGTTTTTGAAAGTGATGGCAGTAAAGGTAAAAAACGCAAATTAAAAGAAGTGCGTGATCAAACTGTCTACATGGGTGAAATTCCTTTGATGACGGATCATGGCTCTTTCATTATCAATGGTACTGACCGTGCTATTGTTTCTCAAATGCACAGATCTCCGGGTGTGTTTTTTGACCATGACCGTGGTAAAACCCATGCTTCTGGTAAATTACTATTTAAATCACGGGTGATTCCATACCGTGGTTCTTGGCTGGACTTTGAGTTTGATGCCAAGGATAAGCTGTATTTCCGCATTGATTTACGCAGGAAAATGCCTGCAGGTGTGATGCTTAAAGCATTAGGCTTGAGCACACAAGATATTTTGGACAAGTTTTATCAACGTCGTACTTACCGTACTGCTGGTGATGGTTATCAAGTTAAATTTGATGCTGAGTTGTTTTTGGGAAGCCGTGCTGTACGTGATATTGAAATTGATGGCAAACGTATTGTTGCAGAAGGCAAGAAAATCAACCGTGTTGCGGTTAAAAAGCTGGTTGAAGCTGGCATCGAATGGTTAGATGTGCCTGAAGAAAATGTGTTGGGTGAAGTGACTGCGCAAGCGGTGATGTTGGCGGATGATGAGCAGTTGCTTGAGACCAACGTTGAGCTGACCGAGGAAGCACTGCAAGCCTTGCGTACAGCAGAAGTTACAGAGTTTGAGTGTTTGTTTATTGATGCTTTCCATCGTGGGCCTTGGTTGGCAGACACTTTACGTTTGGATATGGTTCAATCCAAAGAAGAAGCACAAGTTGAAATTTATCGCATGATGCGCCCTGGTGAACCACCAACTGTGGAAACCGCGAAAGGTCTGTTTG
>JAUZQU010000099.1 GCA_030950835.1 Mariprofundaceae bacterium
CTTAGCAAGATAATAGGAATGCTTTTGCATACCACCTGTCACGAATGGGTATATGCCATCAGTAATTAATAATATTTTCATTATGTTAAATAAAATATAATGACCCGCTAAACGCAGTTCCGTCTGCGAGGGCGGTTTTGCAAAAGTACGGAGTATTTTGGCAAAAGTAAAGCCCGCAGCAGCGGGACCAAATTGCGTTTAGGATATGTTCTGGCACGTTTTGTTCGATACCGTCCTTCGGGCGAAGGACAGTTAATATACTAAACAAGCAATTTGGTTTAGCGGGTCATTCAGGCACATGTCCAAAATACCGGGAGTTACGCCGTAGGCGGAACGTAGTGATTTTGGTCGCCCGAAGGGCGAATGTGCCTGAACGGTTGCAATATGAAAATGTTGGGCATTTTGAAACACCTGGCTATTTCGGTCTGACCATGCCACCTATTTCGGAGTAACCGTGCCACTCCAAAAGATCACGTAAGATTAATAAAATATGTTCAATTTTCTTGTTTCAAAATTCCTTTTCTCAAGGATTCTCCTTTGAGATCTATTCTGTGAGAAGAGTTCACTATTCTGTCCAAAACTGCATCTGCGATGGTTCCTTCACCGATGATATCATACCATGAAGAAACGGGTATTTGGGATGACATAATTGTTGATTTTAGATTAAATCGATCTTCAATAATATCCATCAGGGCTTCTCTTGCGTGGTTGTCAAAAGCCTGAAGACCAAAATCATCTAAGATGAGAAGATCTATGTTTTTGAGTTTTTTGAGTTCCTTGCCGTAGGTGCCGTCAACTTTAGATAACTTGAGTCGGTTGAACAATCTGGATGTAATATGGTATTGAGTTTTAAGCCCCATTTGACAAGCATGATTTCCCAGAGCTTGTGCCAGATAACTCTTTCCAACACCAGATGATCCTGTGAGGATAATGTTTTCTCTTTTTTGGATAAAGGACAAAGAGCTGAGTCTGTTAAACATGTTTTTGTCCAGATTTCTAATTGTGGCAAAGTCCACATCAGCAATGGATGCATTTTGTCTGAAAGATGCTGCTGCAATAAGTCGTTGTATTTTTCTGCTTTGTCTGTCCTCCCACTCATGATCTGCTAGTATAGCAATGTACTCGTCAGGGGTGGTATCGTTATACAAATTGTTCTGCATGTTGTGTTGATGCATTGAAGCCATAGCGCCCAAGCGCATGTTGTTGAGTTTTTCAACTGTTTGGTTTTTGTTCATGACATGTGTGTTTTTTAATTATTGATATTCAGAAGCTCCTCTGGTATTGTTGTGCGGGGGAATGTGAGGTTTTGTGTCATTGAGTTGATCGCCAGATAGCGGTTCTTTATCCAGACTTCTCTCTAAGATATTTTTTACAATTGGGTACTTAATACCATGTCCGTCTAGAGCACGCTGACAAGCATTGTTGAGTCGTTCAGATCCGTATACTCTGTGTAGGTGGATTACTCCCATCGCGCTTTTGTAGGCCGCCTCAGGATAGGTGTTTTGACAGATCAAAGTGTTTACAAAGACCTCTACAGCCTGACCATGCTTTTTGGCCATGTTCTTAAAGTAGTCTGGACTCCAACTGCTGTAAGCTTGATGGGCGCTTCTTAAATGTTCTTTGATGGTCGTATACACCCCTTTGGCAGGATTGCGGCTGTGCTTAGCAATACGCTCATTATTGAAGTAAACCTCTACCGTACTTTTGGTGTAATGCAGTTGAGTTTGTTTGCCAATAAATCGATAGGGAACGCTGTAATAATGCTTGTCAGGTGAAAAATACACATAGCCCATCTTCTGAACCTTGGCTCGACAGTATTCTTTCAGTTCATACTTTTCTTCAGGTAGAGGTTTCAAATAGGTCTGCTCGATAGTTTGGAAGAGCTCTCTTCTGGAAGACTCCTTTAGCTGAAAAAGCATGTCGTTATGATCCTTGAGTAAAATTTTAATCTGTTTATTCAAATCCTTAATTGAGAAGAAAGTCATGTTCCTCATCGGATAATAGATGCGTTGATAACCGAGCTGTACAGCATTTTCAACCAAGGCCTTGTCTTGAGGAGAGTAAGCTCTTGTTGGATTGATAACACATCCGTAAAACCGCGCAAAATCTTTCAAGGATTTATTGATCTGAGGCTCGTATTTAGAAGCCCTGCTTACGGCAGATTTTAGATTATCAGACACAATTGCATTCGGAACGCCGCCATAGAACAAAAGAGCATTGGCAATACAAGAGATTAAATCCTCTCGCTTTTGGCTAAAGCAAGCCTCAACGTAGGTGTATTGGCTACAGGGAAGAATAGCAAGAAAAACTTCAACTGCTTTGAGCTCACCAGTTTCTTTATCAGTAAGGTGAAGATGAGTTCCCGCAAAATCTATAAAAAGCTCATTGCCAGCCTTATGGTTAAGCTTCATGGAGCCTTTTACTTTCGAGTATTTTCTATTGTAGTGCTCCATGAACTGGGTGTATCCATAGGCGTTATCAGTATTCTGCTTGTACTCTTCATAGTGATGAAGACATGTAAAACCAGGATGTTTTCTTGCTAGGTTGATCTGATCGAAGTATTTCATCAACCCAGAAAATCGAGGGTTTTCAATGCTTGTTTTACCGGGGAATAATTCCTCAAGATTAGAACAGTCAAGCTTTAGCAGCTCATCCAGACCAAACTCACAAGCATCAAATTGTTGTGTGTAGCCATTGACCGTATTCCTGCTTATTCCAAGTGTAGCGCCTATCAAACGATTGCTATAACCATCTAACCGGAGTCTGAGTATTTGTTTTAAATCCATAGTATCAAGTTTGTTCGCCATATCTGATTTTTTTAACCAAATAAGCTTTCTTCTTGATCTTCTGGAGGTGGCACGGTTTAAACCGAAACACCTGGCATCATTTGAACCGAAATAGGAACAATAGTGGCACCATTTAAAACGAAATAACTGGCACTGTTTCAACCGAAAAAAGTGGCACGGTTACTCCGAAATGGGTGGCACTAACAAACCGAAATCAGTGGCACGGTCCAGACCGAAATAGCCACAAATGAAGATCGACAACAACAGAATAGAAAACACCATCAGGCCTGTAGCCTTGGGAAGAAAGAATTATCTGTTTGCCGGATCACACCGCGCAGCACAAAGGGCGGCAATGATCTATTCCTTGCTCGGAACTTGCAAGCTCAATGACGTGAACCCTTTTG